>CANRHJ010000001.1 GCA_947630355.1 Candidatus Gastranaerophilales bacterium
ACAGCTGTCTTAATTACGGCCCAAATAAGTAAATCTACAATCTCACTGCTGCTTAACGGGTTGTCAATTGATGTAAAAACTTTTATAACAAAGAATTTAAAGAACAAGAAAACAGCAATCCCCATAACAAAAATACAACAAGGATATGCCATTGAAGAAGCGGCATTATTTCTGAAATCCGTTTCACGTTCAATATTATTGATAATTTCATCCAGAATACTTTCAAGTTTACCTGATTTTTCTCCCGTAATAATTAAATTTGTATATGCAATTCCCAGACAATGAGAATAATTACGGAAAGAAACTTCCAAAGAATTACCTTTTTTAACCGAATTAACAATTTTATTACACAGACTTTTTATAAATTTATCGGAAGCTGATTTATACATTGACTGAAAGGTTTCAAGAATTGACAACCCCGAAGAATATAAGGAATAAAAGGAATTAAAGAATTCTGATTTTTGTTTCAAAGAAAAAGGCGGGATTGTATTTATTTCATGAGATGTATGAAATTCATAAGATTGGCGTGGTTCATCATCGTTACTAAAATTAATATTAAGTACGGTGAAGCCGGAATTTTCAAGTTTGGCAGCGGCTTCCGCGACGGATTGTGCATCTATGAAGCCGTTTATTATTTTATTTTCAGGACTTTTAGCTGTATAATTAAATTTACTCACAAGGAATATTATAGCATTATTAAAATAAAAATCGTAACGATATTTTTTTATGCTAGTATATACATATGAATATATATATATTACCGTTAATATTAACATTATTTGCCGGGATGTCAACGCTGGTAGGCGGATTTATTACCTTTTTTATAAAACGGGATAATTTAAAAGCACTGTCAATCGGATTGGGATTTTCAGCAGGAGTAATGGTTTATATAAGTTTAAGCGAATTAATGCGTGAAGCTCCCATAATGTTAAGTGAATATTACGGTGAAGTAATGTCAAAAGCTCTGGCTTTTGGCGGTTTCTTTGCGGGAATAATAATAGCAATATTAATAGACTATTTTATACCCGATCACATTGAATCTGATTTTTTAAGTACATCACAAAAATGTAATCAAAGGCACAAAATAAGGCGGGCAGGGTTAATAACGGCAATAGCGGTAACATTACATAACTTTCCCGAAGGAATGGCAACGTTTTTGGTTTCCACACAGGATATAATGCTTGGTATACCCGTAGCAATAGCAATAGCAATACATAATATACCCGAAGGAATAGCAATAGCTTTGCCGATATTCCATGCAACCGGTAAAAAGCGGCTTGCAATATTATATTCATTTGTATCAGGGATATCTGAGCCTGTAGGCGGATTGATTGGCGTGGTGTTATTAAAAACAATAATGCCGGGACAAACAATAGGAATAATGACAGCGGCAGTAGCAGGAATTATGGTATACCTGTCATTTGATACTCTGCTCCCTTTATCGAGAGAATACGGAGAAAATCACCACGTTATAATCGGTATAATATCAGGTATGTTAATAATGAGTCTGGGATTAATCTTTTTATAATTGATATTCCATAATATAATCATCCATAACAAATCCTTCTCCGATATCGGTAACAACCGCATCAATTTGTTTAAACCCCCATTTTTTGTACGCTTTGACGGAATTAATATTATATTTATTTACCGTCAAATAAACAGATTTTTTATTTAGCTTTTCTGCTGTTTTACAAATTTTGTCAAAAGCCTCAGCACCTATGCCTAAATGTCTGAATTCTTTTTTAATATATAGTTTTGATAAGAATAATTTATTTATCTCAGGATGAATAGCGAAATATCCTGCAGGAACTTTGTCATTATAAATCAAGTTATAAATATATCCTTCGTCACGGATTTGAGATTTTATAACATCAAAAGACTGAAATTTATTAAGCATATAATCAATTTGCCGAACGGAAAGGATAGCCGGCCAATATTCATGCCAAATAGAGAAAGACAGATTGACAAGAAGGAGAATATCTTTATCTTTTTTAACGTCGAAAAAGCTTATCATATCTTCACCTTAAAGCGGAATATATGCCGAATAAACCAAGCTTGAAAAATCTTCAAAATAACTGATTTGAGTTGCACTACCTGTCGGGATATAAACCTTAAATTGAGATTTAATCGGAATAGAAAGAGCATTAGCAACTGCTGCTTGGATAACTTCTCTGTGAGTAACAATAATAAGTCTTTTATGAAGATTATTTTTGATAATACCGCTTATCACCGAATTAACTTTATTGTTGAAATCAAATACGCTTTCACCGCCTTCAGGAGAGAAAACATCAGGATTAAGATGATAATCATCAAGCTGCTTGGGATATTTCTGTTCGATTTCCTCGTAAGATAATCCGCTCCATATACCGGATTTACGGCTTTTAAGTTCATCAATTACTTCAAAATCGTGGTTAATTACGGAAGAAAGAATTCTTGCGCTCTGAATAGTTCTTAGAGCAGGACTTGTCAATATTTTATCAATTTTAAGTCCTTTATTTTTAATCCACATTGAAATTCTTTCAATTTCAAATTTACCGGCGGCGTTCAAAGAAGGATAAGACTCATCATCAAAGAGTCTGTTTTCTTCGGTATTTATAGTAGCACCATGACTGATAAAAGTAACTTTACATTTTCTTCTGAATAACATAAAAACCTGCCAATAGTAGTATAATCTAAAATTTAAGATTTATCCAGAATAAATTTCCGAAGGAAACAGAATGTAAAAAATTGGCAAATAATGAATGTTTGTAGTAGAATACTAATGTATAGCAGATTGGGGTTAGGATATGACAGTAGAAACAAACAGTTATGATGCAAGTAATATAAGAGTATTGGAAGGCTTAGAGGCAGTCAGGTTAAGACCCGGCATGTATATCGGTTCTACGAGCCAAAGGGGACTGCATCATTGTGTATATGAGATAGTAGATAATTCAATAGATGAGTCACTTGCAGGATATTGTAAACATATAAAAGTAACAATAAATAAGGATGAGAGCGTAACGGTAGAAGATGACGGACGAGGAATTCCCGTAGATATAAAACCCGAAACAGGAAAATCCGCCTTAGAAATAGTACATACAGTGCTTCATGCCGGAGGCAAATTTGGTGACGGAGGATATAAAGTATCAGGCGGACTTCACGGAGTAGGTGCATCAGTAGTAAATGCATTATCCGAGAAAATGGTAGTAGAAGTATCAAGGGACGGATTTGTACACAGGCAGGAATATATGAGAGGGGAGCCAACAGGGCCTGTCGAAAAGATAAGAGAAACAGATAAAACAGGTACTAAATCAACATTCTGGCCCGATCCTGAAATATTTAAAGAAACAACCATAATGGACAGAGATGTAATTTCAAACAGATTAAGAGAAATGGCATTTTTGAACAAAGGGTTAAAAATAACATTTACTGATGCTAAAACCGAGCATTGTGAGGAATTTCATTACGAAGGCGGAATTGGCAGTTATGTTGAGTTTTTAAATAAGAACAAAAATGTGATGTTTGAAAAGCCTGTATACATGGATAAAACAATAGATGGGATTGCGGTTGAAATAGCGCTGCAATATACGGATGCATACAATGAATCCGTATTAAGCTTTGCAAACAACATAAACACCCATCAGGGCGGTACACACTTAACCGGTTTCAGAAATGCAATAACAAGAGTACTAAACGATTATGCACGAAAGAATAATTTATTAAAAGATTCCGATCCGAACGTAACCGGAGATGACGTAAGAGAGGGCTTAACAGCAATAGTCAGTGTAAAATTAGGCGAACCGCAGTTTGAAGGACAGACAAAAGAAAAACTTGGAAATACGGAAGCTCAAAGTGCGGTCAATGATGTAGTAAGAGAGAAATTTCAAGAGTGGCTGGAATTTAATCCCAAATCCGCCAAATTGATAATCGAAAAGATTTTACAGGCACAAAGAGCAAGAGAAGCTGCAAGGAAAGCAAGAGATTTAACAAGAAGAAAATCCGTGCTGGAAAACTCCACTCTACCCGGAAAACTGGCAGATTGTTCCAACAGAGAGCCGGAAAAATGTGAATTATATATCGTTGAGGGAGATTCTGCCGGAGGAAGTGCTAAGCAGGGCAGAAACAGGATGTATCAGGCTATTTTACCTTTAAGAGGAAAAATATTAAATGTAGAACGTGCAAGACTTGATAAAATATATGCAAACAATGAAATTCAGTCGTTAATACAAGCTATAGGAATAAATATCAGTAAGAATGAAGAAGACGTTAATATAGACAAACTCAGATATCATAAAATAATATTTATGACAGATGCCGATGTAGACGGAGCACACATAAGAACCTTACTGTTAACATTCTTTTTCCGTTATGCAAAACCGTTAATAGACAACGGATACATTTATATAGCACAGCCGCCGTTATATAAACTGACAATCGGCAAAAACTCGGAATACTTATATGACGACAGAGCTCTGGATAAAACCTTGAGAGAACGCGGAACAATCGGATTGACTTTATGCGATAATTCAAAAGATAAAGTATGTGCAAATGAAGCATTGGTTACACTTATAGGAAATATGTCGGGATATTATAATTCATTTAACAGTCCCATCATAAACGCGGTTCCTTCCGTTGTCATAAGAGGACTTGTAAGAGCAGATATAATACCCGAAGATTTTGATAATCAATCAAGAATGGAAGAAATTATAGCATATCTTCAACACTACATAAAAGACCACGCGGAAAATTACGGAATAACTGAGGCTAAAGATTATTCGGTTTCCTTAAAACAGAATTTGGAAACGGGTAAATACACAATAAAGGTAGATTTAGGTGAAGGAACAGAGCCCGTGACAATTACGCCAAACTTTATCAAATCATCGGAATATACAAGAATTAAAACTACATATCCTCAAATAAGGCAATTTTTATTTGAAGAGGAAAAGTCATTAAATTTGAACACCGGTACGGAAGATATTGTTGTGACATCATTTACGGAGTTGCAGCGAATTATAGAAGAACGCGGTAAAAAAGGAGTAGGTATACAAAGATTTAAAGGTCTGGGAGAAATGATGCCGCAGCAGCTGTGGGAAACAACAATGGATCCGGCCAACAGAACACTGTTAAAAGTCAGAATAGAAGATGCCATGCTTGCGGATCAATTGTTTGACGTTTTAATGGGAGATAATGTAGAACCCAGACGTGAATTCATTGAAACCAATGCCGTATATGCCGCAAATATTGATACTTAATCCCAGAGGTTAACCGCCAGTGAATTTTATAATAAAACTGCTAAAATTAAAAGTTACGAAGGTATTTATAAGTATACTAATGATTGCTTTTATAGTATCTTTGTACTTTTGGCGGGATTGGTACTTAAGGCAATATCACAAATGCATAGGATTTTATTACGTTAACAAAGGCGATAAAGCATATAAGAATAAGAACTATCAAGCGGCAGTTGATTTATATAAAAAAGGATTAAGATATTATCCGGGCCATTCAAGAGCAAGCTGTAATTTAGGGAATATATATGTCAGTTTTGAAAACTATTATGAAGCCGTAAATGCGTATGAGCAAGCACTGAAATATACTCCCAATTATATGGTATGCAGAATGGATTTAGGGATAATATTATCCGAGAAAATGGCGAATTATGATAAAGCAATACAAGAATACGGCAGAGTTATAAACACAAATAACATTATAATAAACATACCCTTTGTATATGATAATAAGAAATCAACAAAAGCAAATAAAGGTATAGCATATTATAACATGGGGCTTGCTTATCGCGGGAAAGCAGTATATATGGGGGACAAAACAACCGCAGCAGTAAAATATTTAAAAAAAGCAAAAGACTCCTATTTGAACGCTAAAGAATATTTAAAGGATGATTATGATAATACCTATAATTTAGCACTGACGGAACATTTATTAGGTGATTATAATGAAGCGGCAAGAGAATATTGTAAAGCAATTAATATTGCACCTTTAAAATATGAAGCTCATTACAATTTTGCACTTCTGCTAAGAACCATGAATTTGAATAAAGAGGCTTTGGATGAATTTGAAAAAACAACAATGTTATTGGATTATAATAACAACTATGAAAAAAACAAATATATATACGGAATAATAACCGAAATAAAGCGCAGAATAATAAATGAAGGGGGTTATGATTTTTTAAAAGACAGGGTGGATGTAACCTCAATTTCTCAGGATGATATAGTTTATTCACATGGTAAAATTATTTCATCAAATCAAAAAAATCTTAATATGGAAAAGTTAATGAAATGCAGCTACGAAAAACAATTTGAAGAAATATAAGTATGACAAAAACAGAAAAGTATATTGAATTATTAAACAATATTTCGGTAATATTATCAAAAAAGATATCACCGTTAAACACAATACAAAGTATCAATAAACTGCTTAATACATATTTGGGAATAACAAAGAGTCAATATATAATTTGGGATAACAATAATATGTTATTAAAAGATTATATGTGCGACATTAAAATAAATGATAAAGACATCCAATCAAAGCGGATAAATTTTGCATACACGAATTTTGGTTTGAACGGGGGAAATAAGTTTTATTTTAATGAAAGAGAATACAATATAGAACCTGAAGAGAAAGAGCTAAAGCAAATAGAAGAGGAAAGTGAATTATCAGACAGTCTCATATATCCTCTGAGCGCAAACGGTGATGTTTTCGGACTATTAATAGCTGAAATAGCGAAGAGAAAGTATACTAAAGAATTTTTTTCAATAATAAACATAATATCAAGATTAATATCAGGTTCAATAATAAACAACACTTTAAATGAGCAAATGGAAATCAGTCTGAATTTTTATAAAGCGATGAAGGATATAGCGAAAATAATAGAAAGCCAATATGAGTTATCATATATAATTCCGCTTATAGGAGAAATGATAGACAGATTTATGACCTCACACTTGATATATATATTTATATACAAAGAAGGAGAGTATAAACTTGTATGGCCCAACGCCTGCAAAGATGAAAACATATATAAATTGGTAAAGAAAATAACACCGGAGTCGGAATACATAATATCAAAAGATGAGAGAATAGGCGTATTTCCTATACAAAACGAAGATAAAATACTTGGTGCAATAGCTGCTTACAGTAACATAGAGAAGTTATTACAAAAAGATATAGATTATCTTTTGCAGTTAACGAGACAATCAGGATTAACAATACACAGAGCCAACGTGTATGCTGAGGTATTAAAATATGCGACAATGGATGCTTTAACCGGATTGAATAACAGAAGGCAAATGGAAATCAGGCTAAATCAGGAAACATCGAACAGCAAGCGTAATAATACACCTATATGCTGTATGATGCTTGATGTTGATTATTTTAAGAAAGTCAATGATACATACGGACACGCGGCAGGTGATATCGTATTAAAAAAGGTATCCGAAATAATAAAAACAGAAATAAGGGATTACGATATAGCTTGCAGGTACGGAGGAGAAGAATTTTTTATAATTCTGCCGCATACTGCTATTAATGAAGCGAGCTTAGTGGCTCAAAGATTAAGAAAGGTCATTGAAGATAATAAAATCAATATACAAGCGAGCAGTGCAGCCAATATTTCACACATAAAAGTAACGGTTAGTATTGGAGTCTGCGCTTTTAACAATAAAATGGATGCCAATGAATTTGTTCAGAAAGCCGATAAAGCACTTTATGAAGCAAAAACCACTGGCAGAAACAGAGTAATAATATATTAAGTACGGAAAAGAACAGTAATGAAGTATATAAAATACATAGGAATATTTTTAATTGTAATAATACCGAGCATAATAACAATATTAATATATAATGATAAAATAGCTCAAGATTCACCAAAATATTACAGACAAGGTGTAGAATTTTATAATAACGGAGATTATTCAAACGCATACTATAATTTCGGTAAAATAAAATGGATAAGTCCTTTGTATACAACTGCAATATACAAGCAGGGCAAGGCTGCCGAAAAAGCGGGAGATTACGGCACTGCCGTTTTAAAATATAAATTATTTTTGGAGAAAAATCCCAATTCCATATTCTCCGGAACGGCAAGATACAATTTAGCAAAATGCTATTATTATCTGAAAGATTATGAAACAGCAAAAGCTCTGTTTACCGAAACTCAGACAAAAGATAAGAATAAATCAATTACGGTCAATTACTATTTAGGTTTAACCGAGAAAAATATAAATAAAGAGCAGGCTGCCGATTATTTTATAAAATACTTGCAAGAAAACGGCGGGAACAGGAACTATGAGGTATCCGCAGCGGAAGAACTTGCATCTTTAGGCACAAATCTCACCGATGATGAAAAATTATTATTGGGAAAAACTTTTTACAATAATAAAAAGTATTTAAAATCATTAGAATATTTATCCGTAATCCCTATGGATAAGTGCTGGGATTATTTAATACTTGCAAATCACAAGGCAGGGAACAAAGTTATAGCTAAAAAGCTCATAGAAAACGGCATTAGCACATTTTCCGACAAAATAAATAAGGAGAATTTGAATAAAATATATGATATATATACATCATACATGACCGGTACAAAATCGCGTAATTGGACACAAATGCTGAAATTGATATCCAAACATTCATTAAGCGGGGAAGATTACGTTTTGTATAAGTTAGCACAAATGCAGCCCAAAGAAAAAGCAATAACTTTATATACAAAAATAGCGGAGAAGTATCCCGAATCTGATTACGCTCCCGATGCCATACGCAATATATTTTGGCTTAAATATATGCAAAAAGACTATCAAGCTGCGGAAAATTTGGCATTAAACCATCTAAAAAAGTATAAGAACGTAAAATCAACCCCTCAAATTATGTTCTGGCTTGCAAAAATTTATCAAAAACAAAACAAAACAGGAGAAGCAAACAATGTATTAGCCAGATTAATTTCCAAATATCCCGATGATTATTACGGTTTGCGTGCAGAAGACATATTAAATAAAAAGAATAATTTTTTTGAAACAAAATCAGGTAATAAATTACTTAAAAAGGATGAAGAACTTGCATTTCCGATATCATTATCAAATTTAGAGATAAAAGACTTTAAATTAATAAATACTCTGTTTGCAATAGGTGATTATGAGATATGGCAAGATGCGGACTTTGAAAATCCCATAGCAGACAGCTGGTTTGAGGCAAGAAAGAACAAGAAATCACGTTCAATTGTATTGGCAAGAGATGCTATAGGTAAGATGGAAATAAAACCATCAATATTAAGTGCGGCATATAAACTGGCATATCCGGCTTATTGGACTGAAGAAATAAATATAGCTGCCAATAAATTACAATTGGATTCATATCTTATAACGGCATTAATACGGGAAGAAAGTTACTTCAATGAGCATGCCAGAAGTAATACAAATGCAATAGGATTAATGCAGTTAATGCCTTCTACCGCGAATTTTATGATATCTAAATTATCATTAGATATTCCTTTGCTCGCTGATTTAGAAAATCCTAAAATCAATTTGTATATCGGATGTAATTATCTAAAATATTTGAAAGAAAAATTTAATAACGATTTATATACCGTCGCGGCATATAACGGAGGAGAAGGCTCCGTTCAAAAATGGATTAATACATACAATTCTGATGATTACGATGAATTCATTGAAAATATCCCGTTTTATGAAACTCAGAATTACGTAAAAAAAGTATTCCGTAGCTATCATATGTATAAAAAAATATATAATTAATGCTGAGAAGAACTTAATTGACAAATCATTTTAAAATCTGTTTTTGCGCGCAAAATTTGTTCGGTAAGATTAGACAAATTTAATTCTTTTGAAGCGATTAACGCTCTGTTATATATCTCATTAACATTATTAACATTTATTTCATTATAATTATTGCCGGATTTTATAACATCTTCCAAATACTGAGCAAATGCAATATAAAGCTGTATGGTTTGATATCTTAAATCATATTTTTTGGCAATAACAACAGCTTTTTCAAAATACATCTTTGCAGCATTATAATCAGCCTTTTTCTGATAGATTTTTGCAATATACATTCTGAAATAAATAATAAAGAAATTGTTATTAATTTTAGCACTTTGAGCAATTTCCAAAGATTTCAATGCGGTATTCAAAGCTTTATCATAATCGCCGTCATCAAAAGCATTTTGAACAATTAAAAGCCAAGACAATAGCGCACCTATTGCAACTTTTTCCTTTGCAAAATAAGTTACTTCTTCATTATATATTTCTATTGCTTTTTTAATATTTCCCTCTTCTTTTAATACATACCCGAGTATTAATTTAATTATATTTTTTATAAAGTTTTCATTAATATTATTAGCAAATGCAGCTAATTCAAACAAATCGGATTTTAATTCATTTTTATCATCTAATAAAATTCTGTTGAAAATATTAATTAAGTTCCATTCAGCCAATAATTCGGGATCCAACTTTTTATTCTCGGACTTGTGTAAAATATTATTCAATAATTCATTGGATTTATGTATATCTCCTTTTGCTGTATTGGCAAAAGCTTCAATTATATCAATCTGGAAACTGTAATATTCTTTGTTATATGAATAAATTTCAAGGAATTTTTTAATATCGGCAACTACATCAAAAACAACGGAATTACCTTGAATAGCGTAAGATTTGGCAAGAATAACTTTAGAATTCAGCCAAGCATCAACAAGCAGAGAATTATATGATAAGTCGTTTTGCGCAACGTTCAAACATGTTTCTATATCGTTAATTATCTCCTCATTAACAAGATTAATTATTTGTTCGCTGTTTCCTATATTAAACAAAGCCTTTAATTTTCTTGATTTAATAAGAGCAATATCAACATCCGAGACGGTTTCATCAGAACCCGTAATAGCATTTATAACAGAGTCAACAGCTTCGGCTGCGCCAAAATAATTTCCAGTTAAATAACAACTTTTTATAAAATAACTTGCATTATCAATAATTTTATTAATTCCTTCGGATTTAATATCATAATCCAAAACATTGGAAAGATAACCCAATGCCTCCTGCGGGGATTTAATATAGAGCAATTTACCCAATTTTTCATAAATATCCAATTTTAAAGACTCAGAATCATCAAAGTTTTGCTCTTCAATAAGTTTTAAACACTGTTTTTGAGAAATAATATATAAATTAGTATCACCGAGCTTTGCACAAAGATTTGCGGTATCCTGCCATATTAAATATTCTTCTTCTTTTGTAAGCGCTTCCGTACACGATATTAATTTCTGCAAATTGCTTGATAATATTAAATCTTTTAAAATCGTACAAATTTTTTCGGAGTTTTCTTTATATAATAAATCAGACTTAGCTTCTTGGTAAATCAATTTCCATAATTCCAGACTTTTAAATTCATAAGTAAAATTATCAACGGAATTTATAAAAAGTTCTTGTTTTAAGAAGTCTATAACCGAAGTAAAATTATCGCTGCTCATACCTGAGACATTTTCCAAAATTCCCGGAGAAAATCTGTATCCCAAAATAGCAGACATAAACAATACATTTTTTACAACAGGAACAAGTGTATTTAATCTGTGTTTAATAAGTTCTTCAAAAGAAGCAAAAATTTGAGGTTTATTTTCTTCATTTATTATGATTTCGCTTTCATTTACGGTAATATAGCCGCTGCTGAACAATAAAGCGGCTTCCTGTTCAAGTCTTAAAGCATTTCCGTTTGAGTTATTAATTATTTTATCCAGGTATTCTTTATCTATTATATTTCTCAAGTCAATATTTAATGATTTTTTGACAGTATCATTCATTTCTTCATTTGTTAATTTCTCCAAAGTTAATACTTCAAAAATACCCTCATTTGATTTAGATAAGTCAAAATAGCTTTGAATAGGTTTGTCTTCTCTGTAAGCAATTAATAATTTCAACCTGTTGTTAAAATAACCGCGACGGAGCAAATACATTATAAAATCATAAGAAGCACCGTCCAATAATTCAAAATTATCTATACAAATGACCAAGTTACTGTTCAAAGAAAAAGACTTAATAACTTTCTCTAATATTTCAAACGTATACTGCTTATTAGATAAGATATTTTCAAAATTATCCGTTTCTGAGGGATAAAAAATATTTAAGAAATCTTCCAGTTCTTCGTTATTAAGGAAATTAAACATTTTAAGAAAATTGCTTTTTTTGAAATCCTTAATAAAGGAATCATAATTAACGGTATATGTCGGAAATCCCATTATTCTTAAAAAAGCATCCTGAATAAAACCAAAACTGGTGATTTGAATTAAAGGAGTACAATTTCCGTAAAGGAATATATAGCCGTTTTGTGAAAGTTTTGCTCTGCATTGATTGAGAACAGCGGTTTTTCCGCATCCTTCAGGGCCGTTTATAGCTATAATATGCTTGTTTATTGATGTTTTTATCAGGTTTAATATATTTTTTACGGCTTGAGGTTTTATTTCAATTTTATTGTATTCTTCATTTACGCCTGTATTAACGGTATTTTCATTATTTTGAGCTTCGTCAATACTTTTTTGTACATCTTCGTCAATAAATTCTTCCAAATTTTCAACAGTAAGCTCATCAATAAGTTCATCTTGCGTATCAGGAGATTGAGTTTCATTTTGTTCTTCAGATGTTTGTTCATCTGCCATAAATATTTTTTCCGGGTGTTCATCGGAATTTAATTCAGTATCATCACTGTCTGTATCGGATGTGTCTTGAGCATTTTCCTCATTATAATCAGTTTCATCATTTAAGTGACTTTCATTTTCCTCTGTATACTCGGAAGTATCATCAGGTATTGAATTTGGGAAATCTTTTACGTCATCATTTATATCGCTGACAAACTCGCTTTGATCAGACGAGAAAGAAGAAACAATTTCAACTTGATCTTGTTCTATCGTGAGCGGTATTTCATTGACAATATTAAAATCATGGTTACATTTTCTGCAATATGCTGCATCAGCCAGATTAACGGCATTACACGACGGGCATTTCTTTAATAATTCGGCACCGCAAGTTTTACAGACAAAACTTCCGAATGGATTAAGAGTATTACAATGATTACACAACATATTAACCTTAATCCCACAATGAGGACATCTGAGAACATTATCAGATATTTCAGCTCCGCATTTACGACATTTCATAATTATACCTAACTATTACCGCCGTCCATGATTTTACTAATCAATTTTGATAATTGCAATAACCGCTTACTTATTTCGGATTGAGATAAGTTAAGATATTCAGCCATTTCTCTCTGTTTCATATTCTTAATGTATCTGAGATAGAATATATCAAGGAAGTTTTGATTAGGAACCTCTCTGTTAATAATAGTGACAGCATCCGCAATTCTTTGCAGGCAATCTTTTGTAATAAGTATTTCTTCAATGTTTTCCTTAGGATCAGGGAAATCCAAGATAAATTCGGGCCCCGTAAGCGGAGCATTATCATTCTCCGCAGGTTTAATATCGGCAATTTTTACTTCTTTAGCGGGAACAAAGCCCTTACTTGTACGCCTTACCCTGCCTGAGTTTTTTAAAACACAAAGTATTGAAGTATTTACTACTTTTGCGACATAGTTTTCAATTTTTTGGACATTAGAAGATGAATTAAAAATCATATACGATTTTTGGAAAGCTTCACTGCAAAAATCTTCTAATAAATCCTCGTTGCCGGAATAATTTTTATTATTCCTTACTGTTTTTTCTATTAAGCTTCTTTGTTCTTCAAGTAACAGCACTTATTTTTTCTCTATTTTAATTATCTAAAAATATAATAACACAAATTATATTTTTATTACCACTTTTAGATAATACTTATCTGCCATTAAAGCGCCCTCATTGAGAATTGGGGTTTTTTCTCCTTCAAAAGTTTCTTTAATACTTTGTAACACAATATCATCAATTTGCTTTGAACCGCTGGTTTCCGAAATCATATCGCGTAATATATTTCCGTTATTATCAATAGCCAGCTTAACAACAACCTTATCTGTTTTAGGTGTTTCCATTGCTGAAAGTATATTCTTTCTTAAATTCAATTTAAGGATATCATCTGTTTTTTGCAGATAAGATTTAAATGTTTTGTCCGTAAACAGCTGAGGAGAACATAACCAGCTGACTTCTTTTATTGATACGGAAGAATTAGATGTCGAAAATGCATTTGTAATAGCCTTATTTACATCTTCGGTCGGTTGGTTTTGTTCGGGAAGTATATTATTTTCCGTTAATTGCGGGAATTCAACATTATCACCGTTTGCGGGATTAGGTATTTGAATACGAATCGGTTGATCTGAATTCGGTGCAATATCAGGAATTTCGATATTTTGAGGCGTTTGGTTATTTTGTTCAGAATTAATATCAAAATAGATATCTCCGGGTATATCAAGCTGATTATTATTTTGTTCCTGTACGGCATTGTTGGTATTATTTGCGGCTATTTGGCTATTATTATTTGAATTTTTCATTATAAAGAAAGCACCTATTCCCAAGCTGATAACAACCAAAGCAATAATAAGGGATAATACCACTACATTTTTTGATGATTTAGCTTCATTTTCGTCAGCTTCATCATTGTCATCATCATATTCTTCATACTCTTCGTTTTCATCGGAATATTCTTCGTTCTCATCGGAATACTCTTCGTTCTCGTCGGAATATTCTTCGTTTCCTTCGGAATACTCTTCATTTCCTTCGGAATATTCCTCGCCGCCATCTTTATATTTCTCAAATTCGACTTGATTATCTTCATTCAAATCCTGCGAAGAAGCATCTTCCACAATATCGTCGGATTTTTCATCTTCATTATATATAATATCTTCATCCTGTGATACATCTTCTTCGGAAGGATATTCTTCAAATGTTTCTTCATTTGTTATATCAGCGGTTTCTTCAATATTATCAATATCCGAAGTATTATTATCATCATCTTTGTATTCAATAATTTCATCATTTTCGGTTATATCGGGATTTTGAAGTTCCACGCCGTTAGCGGAGTCATCTTCAATAATATTTAAATCGGCATTTTCCTGCAAACTTTCCGGTGCTTTGTCCGAAGTTACTACTTCAACATTCTTGACATAGTCAATAGTTCTGGCTCCGCCGTTATTTATATGAGATAAATCCTCAGAAGAGTCTTCATAAGCCGGATAAGGTTCAAATTTAGAATTTAAAAGATCTTCATCGGAAAGTTCACTGTAATTAGTATCAAAATCGGCAGATTTTTCATCTTCTGGCGGAACATTTGTTATATACGAATAAATCGGTTCACCCGTTTCATCATAATCCACTATTACTTTTTGAACCGACTCTTTTGTCTCGCTAAACATAGGTTCATTCAGTATTTCATCATCAGTTTTTTGCTCATCACTTTCTATAAACTGAATATCCGATTTATTGCCGGCATCTTCTACTATATTTAATTCATTATCGTTTAAATTATTATTTTGCTGTTCATCAATAACTCTTAAATCATTCATATCTATTTTGTCATTCAGAATTTCCAAATTATCATCTTTATCCTCAATAATATCTGTCAATTCCTCATTATCCAAAATTTGAAGTTCCTCATCTGAGGGCAGCTCGGATACAGAAGGTTGTATCTCTTCAACATTTTCATCGGGAGAAATAAATTCTTCATCTTCATTAAACAGTTCATCCAAAATATCGGAAACCGTTTCTTCTTGCTCATCATCCTTATTTTCCTCTTTATTTTCCGAAAAATCGGTCAGAGTATCAGTATTATCATCTTGTGATTGATTGAAATATACCGTTTCTTCTTTACCTTCGTATTGTTTATCTTCAGCAGCCTGAGCACCTACAATTTTAAGAGTATAATCTTCAAAGAGTTCGGGATATTTTCCTATAGAAGAACTTACCATTTCAAAGCCCGTAAAACAGCAGAATTCCGTTCTGCACTGTTCACATTCAAATAAATGTTTTATTATTTTAGTCTTTAAATTATCATCTATTTCATCATCCAGCAGTGTTAAATAGTTATTTTTAAATAATTCATGCTCCGATTCGCCGAAATCGGTAATTTTAGGTTTATTTATTTTAGTTAAAAATTCATCAAAAGAAATAAGTTCCTTAACGGATACTTTACAATATTTATAATCAAGCGGTTCTTTTTTAATTAATGCGGTATCGCAAAATCCCGCCAAAGTAAACGAGCTTAAATTTTTATCGGTTTTAACAACAGCATAAAAATCGGGTTCTAAGCCTTTGTCAAAATGAATTTTCGGAACTAAAAATTCATTTCCCTGAGTCATTACTCTTACATCTATATGCCAATTATTAACATAAACATCACATATTTCATATTCCTCGTTAAGCTGAGGATTTCTGTATAAAGTCATGGATTTTTTTACTTGATTATCAGTCTTTTCCAGAAGTTTAATTAAACTGTTCAAAGCAATTATTGAGGCATAAGCTCTTTTACGCTGCAGTTCATCTTTGAGCAAAGATGCATAAATTTTTGCATAACTATAAGCTTTTTCATCTGTTTCCAATGTATACATTTTATCCGTTGTCATAAAATTCTCCATAAAATCCTTCTACTTTATAAGATTACATAGTCTTAAAAAATATTCCAAAATATGTTATAATTAGTTTAGTCTCTTTATGGAAAAATAAATCAGTTTAATTGTAAATAAATATTTACAAAAAAATATAAAATACACAATTTTATAGATTTTTGTGTTTTATATACTTGCAAAGTATAAATAAGGAGGTAAATATGATAAGTCCGGTAAGTTTCAGAGCATCTCAAGATTTCAACCAAATGATTAGCAAACCCCAATCATATACTACAACCCCGCAAGCTGCTGCAGGTTTGTCTGATGGGAAAGGTAAAAGTCATAAGGCAGGTAAAGTTATTTTAACCATAGCAGCAGTAGCTGCAGCTTTAGGCGGTTTAGCTTATGCCGCATCAAAAGGTAAATTAAATCCTAAAGAAGGCGGTAATAAGTTTATTGAAAAAGCTAAAGAATATGCAAAAATAGTTGGTGATACCGTTTACAAAGCATATTCAACCGTTAAAGGAATGGTAATTAAAACACCAAAAAAACGTACTCCGGTTCGCTACCCTCATTCAGCAGCCCAGACCGAAAATCCAATCCGCTACAAAATCACCGGTCACAGTAGACCGTTACCCACGCCATCTTTAATAAAATAGCGGACGTTTCATTTTAAATTTTAAAATGTAAAGCTAATCCGGTGTCGCTTTTTCAAGTGTCTAATTAATACGGAAAAAAGTATGTAAAATAAAAACAAGAGAAATTAATCTCTTGTTTTTATTTTTGTAACAATATTTATATAATTTAACTTGTATTAATTTTTTGTAATAAAATAATAAAAGATAGCAAATTATTTTTTTACCGTTTTTATAATAATCGAAATTGAAATAAATACAGGAGTAAAAAATGAAATTACAAGCAATAAACCAAACAAATAATATGCAATCATGCAGTTTCGGTAAAAAAGCACACAAATCAAGTGCAGGCAAAGTTTTAGCATCAACAGGAGTTGTGGCAGGTGCAATCGCAAGTTCCATAGTTCTTGCAAGAAAAGGCAAATTAAACCCTGTTGAAGGCGGTAATAAATATATTGAAACAGCAAAAGCTTTATTGAAAAAGCCCGCTGATTTCTCATCAAAAATGGTTACAAAGGCAGTTAACAAGTATAAAATAGCAGCAAAAGGTAATTATAAACTTTCTTCTTTGGTTGACCGACCTGCAAGCTATATAAGACATTATCAAAAAGTTATTCCTCAAAAAATCGCAAATATAAAAGGCGGATTTACAAAATTTATTGATACAATGGCTGATAAAGCGGAATCTTGTTTTAACAGAATGAAATTCAACTAAATTTAAATAAACTACAGATAATTTAAAAAAGCGGTAATCATAAGATTACCGCTTTTTATGAATATGTTTTAAAACTTCCCAGTACTTTAAGAAAATCAACATAAGATTTCAAATATTCAAGAGCATGCTGAACCGATGTATCGGTTATAATTTTATCCAATTCCATAAAAAATAAGTATTCGCCTAATTGTTTTTTGGAAGGTCTTGAATCAATATAAGATAAATTTATTTCATAATCCGAAAAAACTTTCAAGACATTACAAAGAGCACCGGGTACATTTTTTGTAGATAAGACTATTGCTGTTTTTCCGCTTTGTATACTTTTAAACCCGCTTCTGCCTAAGATATAAAATCTTGTTTTATTACCTTTTTCGTCATTTAAATTACGAATTAAAATATTCAAATTAAATAATTTAGCGCAGGCTTCATTTGCAATAGCGGCAACGGAGGGATTGTTTTCACGAGAAACCTTTAATGCGGCATAGCTTGTAGAAGATGTTTCTTTTAATTGTGCGCGGGGAAATAACTTATATAAATTATTTGAACACTGAGCAAGTGCCTGAGGGTGAGATATTATCTCTTTTATTTCCGCTATATTTTCCCCAGAGGAAAGTAACATGTGATTTATATTAAGCAGTATTTCGCCCTTTATCTGTATTGATTTATCATCAAGTTTTAAAAGATTATCAATAGTTTCTCTTACAATTCCTTCAACCGAATTTTCTATAGGTAGAACGCAAATTCCCGTTTCATCTTGTTTTAGGGCATCAAGAGCATTTTTAATGCAGTTGCAGGGAATTTTTTCGTCAACGGAAATTTTTGAAACATTCAAAAATTTTTGCATCGCGAAGCAGGCATTTGAGCCGTCAGGTCCTAAATAATATATTTTTTTATAATTATTTTCAGGCATTTGCTAAACCTTTACTTCTTTAATAAAATAATTTTAACAAAAAATAAAAAAAGGATTAACAATGTCAGATATAAAATTTGGGACAGACGGTTGGAGAGCCGTCTTGGGTAAAGATTTTAATTATAAGAATACGGATAAGGTAATTAATGCCGCCGCAACATATATTTACAATGAATTTGGCTTTGATAAACCCATAATAATAGGTTATGATCCCAGAAATAAAGCGGATGATTTTGCGTTTTATATTGCCCGAAAGTTATCTGAATTTGGTTTTGATGTGGAAATAAGCGAAAAAATTATTGCAACGCCCGTACTTGCATATACGGCTTTGAAAAAATCTGCCTATGCAATAATGCTCACTGCATCACATAATCCTCCCGAGTATCTGGGTATTAAGATTATACCGCCGTACGGAGGGCCGGCTGACGACAATATTACCAATAAAATCACTCTCTTCCTGAATTCCGATTTTACCGTTAAATCCCCGAATATTAAACCTTTTAAAAAATCTGATTTTGAAGATGACTATATAAAACATATTTCAAGTATTATAGACTTTGAAATCATCAAAAAATCCGGATTAAAAATCAATTATGACGGTCATCACGGTGCAGCCGCAAAATTGTTTAAATATATTTTGGATATAAACGGAATTGAAAATCATTCAATAAATCTTGAACGCGATATTAATTTCGGAGGGATGATGCCCGATCCTAAAGAAAAATATCTGCCCGAGCTTAAAAAACTCTGCAAAGAAACCAAGCACACAGGAGTGAGTAATGACGGAGACGGTGACAGATTCGGAGTTTTTAACGAAAACGGAGAATTTGTAACTCCAAATGAAATTATCGTTTTATTATTAAAACATCTCGTAAAAAATAAAAATTATACGGGGAAGCTTGCAAAGACGGTAGGTGCAAGCTCTATGCTGGACGTATATGCACAAAAACTTAATATTGAAGTTGTTGAAACGGCTGTAGGGTTTAAATGGCTCGGTGAGGCTATGCGTAATGATGATATTATAATTGCCGGAGAAGAATCCGGCGGTTTAAGCATAAAAGGCCACATCCCCGAAAAAGACGGCATTCTTGCAAATTTATTGATTATGGAAATGCTCGCTTATTGCGGTAAAACTCTTTTTGAACTTCAATCGGAACTTAGAAAAACACTTAACAGAGTTTTTATTAACGACAGAATTGACTTAACTTTAAGCGCTGATAGTGAAATTAATTTTATCTTCGAAAAATTTAAAACAATTAATAAAATTAATGAATATAAAATAATAAAGAAAAATACTACCGACGGTTTAAAACTCTATCTTGAAGACAACGGCACAATATTAATAAGAAAAAGCGGCACTGAGCCGCTGTTAAGAATATACTTTGAAACAGACAAGGAAGAAAAATTAATGTCACTTGAATCCGCCGTTAAACAATTGTGTTTAAAATAAATATATCCCGATAATTATTTATTTCTTGTTTGCCGGTTATATAGTTTATTTCTTTTACCGTTTTTGAAAAATAATTATTTATAATGGTTATATATTCGGCTGTTTGCTGCAGGTTTTTTTGTTCCAATTCTTCAATTGAGCAGGCAAACCCCGTAAAACAACCCGCCATCGCCGATATTGATGTTATATTCATCATTGTTATTATCATCAAAATTACAGAACTTTTATTTTTCATTTTCCACTCCTTCACAAACCAAAATAGTTAACATATCTATATTGTGATGGATAATGTAACGATTTTCATTCCGCTTTATAATTATTTATTTAATTAGTAAAAAGTTTAATGTAAAATAGCCATGTTTAAACAAGTTAATATTTTTTCCGATATTTTCGAAACTATAGCAAAAATATTTTTTTTGAGGAGTTCCATAAATATGAATTTCCTGTTAGATAAAGAAATACATAATAAAGACAAATTTCATAAACCTGATTTTTCAACAAAAGCAGGAAGGGAAATACTTGCGATATATCTTCATTCAAAATTCAAACAAATTATTGATTATGATAAAAACAATCCGACCCCTATATTTCAAAGTATTTCACCTGATTTTATATCAAAATTTACGGACAGAATAATTAATAATCCGGAGAAACATTTTCTGATAGGGATAAGCGGGGAATCGGCAAGCGGGAAAACCACTATATGCAATACAATTAAATCCGCAATCGAAAAATTCAGCATGCCTGTCGAAATTTTAAGTGCCGATAATTATTTTAAAGATATATCACAGCTAATAAAGGAGCATGGTTCTTTTGATAATCTGCTGGCATCAGGGTACGATGTTGATTCTCCGAATAATTTTGATATGGAACAATTATTTAAAGATTTAGATATGCTTTCAAAGGGTATTGATGTTAAAATTCCTCAATATTTAGTTAACGGTACGGGAATTGTTGTTCCGAATGCCATTTCTAAAAGAGCCGAAAAAATTATAGTTGTTGAAGGTATGGCTACTATGTACGGCAAAGTTGCCGATTTATTTGATATAAAGCTATATGTTGATATAGCCCCCGAAATTCAGGAGAAATGGTTCATTAACCGCGCCATGACTTCACGAAATCAAAATGAGGAAAATGCCCGTAAACAATTGGACTACGTACGTAAAGCTTCAAAAAAATATATACTTCCCAAGAAAAACAACTCCGATATTATTATAAACGGAGCTTCTTCATTAGATTACTTTACTCAAATTATTGAGTTTATATATAAAATTACCAATAACTATTATCAGGAAGATTAAAACTTTAAATTTGTCCGAGAAATTTATAACGGGAATTTTAACAGGCTAAATAGCTTTAGGTTCTTTTTTCGGAGCAATTTTATTAGCCAGAAAAGTAGTCCCCAATGATACCATACCTGCCAAAGCGCTTACAAGAGCCAAACCTTGAATATACTTAAATATATATTTATTCTTTCCGCCGTTTTTTAATATTACTTTTTTCATATCTTCCGGTGTTTTTATGTATGAATATGCAGTACATAAGCCCAAAGAGGCAGAAGAAGCAACAGCTCCTTTTACAAGTGCCTTTTTATACATCTTACGTTCGGTATTAGGTTGATTATTTACTGCGTATACTTTCATCTTACTTCCAATCCGTAACAGTTCTGATTTAATTCTCAATCGGTTAACACATGCAAGTCCCTAAATCCTTTTTTGCTGCCGTGTTTCGCTTAATACCACTTTCACGAACCTTTTGAAGATTTTCTCGGAACTATATATATAAAACATCAAAATATTTTTTTTGTCATTTAATTTTTTATTCTTTATATTTCTTAATTATTATATCTTTTATTTGTTCCTTAGAATATTGTTTTATATCAAACCAATTCATATCCTGATTTGCTTT
The DNA here is from genome assembly GCA_947630355.1 of Candidatus Gastranaerophilales bacterium. GTDB lineage: Bacteria > Cyanobacteriota > Vampirovibrionia > Gastranaerophilales > Gastranaerophilaceae > Avigastranaerophilus. The sequence continues at coordinate 22,137 of CANRHJ010000001.1, forward strand.
AAACCAGCTGATTTGACGTTTTGCATATCTTCTTGTATTCTGTTTTATCATCCTTACGGACTCTTCCAATGTATTTTCGCCTTTTATATACGGATATAATTCCTGATAACCGATTGTATTGAGCAAAATATTATTCTCTCCGTACTTGTTAAATAAGGTTTCAGCTTCTTTTACCAAGCCTTTTTCAATCATTATATCGACTCTTGAATTTATTCTTTGATAAATAAAATCTCTGTCCTCAGAATTCAAACCTGCCCACAATATTTCATAATCTGAAGTTTTCTTCTTTTGTACACTGCTCATGGGCTTTCCTGTTTTAATACATACTTCAAGTGCTCTTATTATTTTTACTTTATTATTGTAATGAATTTTTTCTGCGGATATTTTATCGTATTTTTCAAGCATAGCATACAAATTTGAAGAACTCTTTTTCTCCAGTTCTGCCCGAAGCTCTCTGTCGGGAGGAACTCTCGGCAAATCAAAATCCTGAAGCATAACTCGGTAATATAATCCCGTCCCCCCAGCCAAAATCGGCACCTTACCTTCGGATAATATCTTCTCTATTATTGGTTTTGCTTCATCGGAATATTCAGCAGCACTATATTGTTCCGTTACTTCCGTTATATCCGTCATATAATGTGCAATCCCTTGTCTTTCTTCCATTGAAGGTTTTGCACTGCCTATATCAAGACCTTTGTATATCTGTCTTGAATCTACCGATATTATCTCTCCGTTTAATTCCTTCGCTAACTCTATTGATAAATCGGTTTTACCCGATGCACTCGGTCCCGCTATCGCTATTATTTGTCTTTTCATCGTAGAAACATAATACCAGAAGAACGTAATAATTTAAATATAAAGTAAACAATATGATGATTAATATATAAGATATCGAATTTACCCCAAACAATAAAGAACTCATATTTATTAACATATATATTCCGAGCAGTACGGCTATCACTTTTACACACCCGGCTATTTGGGTTATAAAAAACTTTATTGTATACCATATTGATGTTAGGGCATTATTTTTATCGTAAGATAAAACACTAAAATATAAAACTCCGAGAAAATTCACAATAACGGAATAAACCGTTAAAATTAACATCCATTTAATAAACACCAATTTATCAGTGTCGGGAACGGAATTAAGATAATTCATTATTTCATTCTGATAATTTTCGCCGGATAAACTCATTATGTGTTTTAATACTTCCGGAATACCGAAATTATTTATACAAAATTTTGAAATTAACATCACTGAAGCAATATATAATCCCGTAAAAATTACAACGGCAAGTAAATAATTTAAAAATTTTACGCCTACTCCCGTAAAAAACTGTTTGAAATTTTTTATTGATTTTTCAACCGTAATTTCTTTTTCTTCATCTTGTTTATAATCTTGAACCGCCAGTCTGTTTATGTAAAACCAACCGGACAAAAAAGCAGCCGTTAACAATAATGCGGATATCGCTATTAAACCTTTTTGAAAAATTACTATATTCTTGTTTACGATATATACAAAAGAAGATGAAATCATTAATATATACAGCAATAACGGCTGTATAAACAATAAATTTAATTTTAATACCTGAAAAGCTTTCTTAAACATAACACCTTCAATTATACCATTATTATTAAAAATTAATATATACCTTGTACGGGGAAATTTTGCCGTAAAAACTTGAACAAAATTTTTCAGCGGCTGCTTCATATATAGGATAGTGCAAAATCAAAAATCAAGACAAGCATATAAAAAAGCAGCACAATAAAGTGTAAACCTGACTTAAACAAGCGTTTTACAATACTGGATTAATTAATTTGTTTTTGTTAAAATATCTTTTAAAGAGAGAAACGGGATAAGTTAATGAAAGAAAGAATTCTACTTTTAGCAATAATAACTTCATTATTAGTTTTATTATATTTCTTTCAAAATCATATGAATACACCATGCGCATTTATGACAATATTAATTTTTATGTCAATTTATACCGCATACATGCAAATAGCGTTTAAACATAGAGTAAGAAAACAAAGAAAACATCCCGTAGAAAAAAACTATGATTACACACCCTATGTCAGCATTTTAATTCCCGCACATAATGAAGAAAACGTTATAGAAAACACTATAGCTAATATTTCGCAAATACAATATCCTCATTACGAAATAATAGTCATAGATGACAGAAGCACGGATTCTACACTGAAAGTATTGGAGAATATAAGTAACAAATATAATATAAAATACTTTTCAAGAACCAAAGAAGCATTTCCCGGCAAATCGGCAGTATTGAATGATGCATTAAAAATAGCACGCGGCGAAGCTATTTTGGTTTTTGATGCAGATGCAAGGGTAAAACCGGATTTTTTGAAAGAATTAATTCCGTTACTTGAACCTCAGCAGGTAGGTGCGGTTCAAGCCAGAAAAGTTATTATTAACAGAGAACAAAATTTATTAACGAGATGCCAAGATAACGAAATGGCTGTAGATACACACTTTCAAGTCGGCAGGGATTCCGTTAAAGGTGCGGTTGAACTGCGCGGTAACGGTGAACTTATTAAACGTGCCGCTTTAGAAGATGTTGGCGGATGGAACATTTATACCGTCACTGATGATTTGGATTTATCAACCAGAATGCAGATAAAGGGCTGGGACGTTAGATTTTGCGCTGATGTTTGCGTATGGGAAGAAGGAGTCCCTTCATATATTCCGCTTTTAAAGCAACGCAGACGCTGGATTGAAGGAAGTATCAGAAGATATCTTGAACATTTCTATGATGTTCTTATCTCTAAAGACATGTCTTTAAGAGTCAGCCTTGATATGACCGCTTATATCACCGAATTTATTTTGCCCGTTTGGATGGTATCCGAAATGATTATTCAATCCTACAGATTTATTAAAGATGACTCCAACTGGATTTTATCATCAATGGCACTATCTACACTTATGTGCGGTTTCTTTATTGTTGCTCTGTTTTACAGTTTAAGGAAATATGTTAAATTAAAACCCGTTGATAACTTAGTCCAATCAATCACAACATCTTTATACATGATTATTTTATGGTTCCCGTTGGCCATTTTCATTATATTTAAAATAATTTTTATGAAAAATAATTTGGCTTGGGATAAAACAAGTCACGGCTCCGTCGGACAATATTCAAAAATTAATTCCGATGAATTAAAAGATGAAACAAAAAATAAAAATGAAACCGATACATTAATTAACGTTTAAGAAGGGAGAAAATATAAAGTGGATTTTACAACATTAACAGTGGAATTATTAAAAGGATTAAATAATATAACAGGCAGTTACGGACTTGCCATAATAGCATTAACAATAATTGTAAGAGGATGTTTATGGCCTTTAGGTGTATCGCAGCAGCGTTCAATGCGTGCCATGCAAGTTTTACAGCCTAAAATGAAGCAAATACAAGAAAGATATAAAAATGATCCCCAAACAATGCAGCGAAAATTAATGGAATTTTATAAAGAAAATAAATTCAATCCGATGGCGGGATGTCTTCCTTTATTAATTCAAATGCCCATATTTATTATGTTATATGCCGCTCTGATAAGTCCTCAATTTATACAGGAAGCCGGTAATTCCAAATTCCTGTTTATAGACAGATTGGATAAAACTCTGCGAGGCAGTGCTGGTAATTCTTATGACGGTTACTTTAGTGTATCGGGCGGTGACAGATTTGTTATTTATAAAAACGTTAAAATTACCATAGGTGATGAAGTTCTGGAAAAAAATAACATTATTAAGAAAAATGCGGTTGAAGTTCAAGGTAATGTTACTCCGGGAGAATCCGTTGACCTTAAAATCAGTTTAAATGATATCAATTTAAAATTTGACGAACTTGCCAATATAACGGGTGCTGAAGTTGATATTCAGAATATGAAGACAAGAGAAGTGGAAAATGTTAAGTTTGAACGCCGTGATAATATCTTGGCTGCTTCTATGCCTACAAACACGCCCAAAAGTGAATTTAATACAGATGTGTTAATATTAATACTTTTATTTGCAGGCTCAATGATATTCACACAAAAAATTATGATGGCGCAAAATAAAAATGTATCGCAAGATCCTATGCAGGCACAAATGCAAAAGATGATGGGAACAATGATGCCTGTTATGATTATTTTTATGTTCATTATAGCTCCCATTCCCGCAGGTGTTTTGTTGTATCTTGTTGTCAGCAATATTATACAAATCATACAAACTGTTGTTATTAACAAACAAATGGAAGCTGAAGATAATCATAAAAATCTTTCGGGGGATAAAGATATATCAACATTAAAAACGGTTAAACCTATTGAAACTAAAACCATAGAAGAAAAAAAATAATGCAGCTTAGTGAATTTGATTATGATTTACCGGAAAGTTTAATAGCGCAAACACCCGCGCAAAAACGTGAATTATCCAGAATGCTTGTCTTGGACAGAAAATCACAATCCGTTCTTCATAAACATTTTTACGATATAACCGACTTTTTAAATGAAAATGATTTGCTCGTCTTAAATAATACGAAAGTTATACCGGCAAGACTTTACGCAAAAAAGGATACCGGCGCACTTATCGAAATATTTCTTGTAAGGGAATACGAAAAAAATAAATGGATTACTCTTATAAAACCATCCAAACGAGTTAAAGATGGTATGGTTTTAAGTATTTCGGATGAACTGTCCGTTAAAATTCTTAATAAATCTGATGATAAATGGTGCGTGGAGTTATTGTATGACGGAAATATTTTTGAAATCCTTGATAAAATCGGACATATTCCGCTTCCGCCGTATATTGAAAGAAATATGACAGATGAACAATATAAAGCACTTGATTTTGACAGATATCAAACGGTTTATGCACAAAAACCCGGAGCCGTAGCTGCTCCGACAGCGGGACTGCATTTTACCGATGAAATTCTTAAAAAGCTTGAAAATAAAGGGGTACAACACTGTTTTATTACCCTTAATGTCGGTTTGGGAACTTTTAAACCTGTTAAATGCGATAATATACTTGAGCATAAAATGGATTCCGAGCAGTTTGAAATTTCCGAAAAATCTGCCGAAATTATTAATAATGCCGTAAAAAACGGCAAAAAAATCACTGCCGTCGGTACCACATCCGTAAGAACGCTTGAAACCGTCATGAACAAATACGGTGAAATTCTTCCAGTAAAAGATTCAAGTGAATTATTCATTTATCCCGGTTATAAATTTAAAATCACAGATAAACTTATAACCAATTTTCATCTGCCCAAATCTACTCTTATTATGCTCGTAAGTGCTTTTGCGGGAAAAGAATTTATCTTTAAAGCCTATCATGAAGCCATACGAAACAAATACAGATTTTACAGTTACGGTGATTGTATGTTTATAAGGTAATAATTATGTTTTTCATATCAGCTGCTTTAACTTGTTTCTCATCATATTTAATAACTTCATTTTTAATGAAATCACAGAATAAACAAGATGAAGGAATATTATATTTCTTTCTTATCTGTTTTGCTCAAATAGTTTTAAGCTTTGAAATTTTATCATTGGCACAAGCCATTACCTGCCGCAATTTCATTATTGCCAACGTAATATTTGTATTAATTTCATTATTTCTAATCCGATTGGGCATAACGAAATCCGATTCAACCGAGACTTGTAATCTTTCCAGTACGCATAATTTTTCTTGCATATTTTCTAAATATAAATTATATAAACCTAATTTTACGGATGACATAAGAAAGATTAAAAATGCATTAAATCGTGATAAGTATTTAAAATATATTTCGTATTTTTTCATATTTTTCTTTATATGCGAAATTGTATTAATGACGATATTTCCGGTATACTACGGGGATGCTATGGCGTGCTACCTGCCGAGAGTAACCTCTTGGTTCCAGCAAGGAAGTATTAATCATTTCTTCTCACCTGATATAAGAGAAGTTATTATGCCTGTCAACATGGATTTATTATATCTTTGGTACTTAATGTTCCGCAAAGAAGAAGCAGGAATAGGTATTTTTTCTTTTATTTCTTTCATTTGTTCCATATATACTTTATACCGTTTATTGGGCGAGCTGGGATTTTGTACAAGGAAAAAATTGTGGAGCATTTTTGTTTTTGCATCATTTGCAATCATCGGAATAATGTCCGTTATTCCCACCTCTGATTTGTTTACGGGAACTTTACTTCTTATTTCTTTATACCTTTATTTGATTTCAGTTAAATATTGTCCCAGAAAATTTCGCTCACGTTCCTTATCGCAAAATTTTCAAGTGGCAACTTTAAAAGGTGAGCACTTGTACGGCGACGATGAGCGGAATTTCGGACGGATGCAAGTCCGGGTAAGCGAGGGTAAAGCGAGTGCAAGACGAAGTCGTGCGAGCGGCTATTCCGAGCAAAAAGAAATTTCAAGACAGTCGGCGGAAATGTGCGACACTAGATTAGATAAAAATAATGTATCCTTATACATTTCAAGTTTATCATTGGCACTGGCCTTATCAACAAAAACTATAGCTATTATAGCTTGTCCTTCACTTTTATTTGTATTTTTAATAATTTCACTTTTATACAGAAAACAAACAAGTATAAATTTATTTTTTAAATTCATTATTTTATTTGTTTTAAATTTTCTGATTTTTTCAAGTTACAACTATATTTTAAACTATATAGATTATAACAACCCCGCATCGAGCATAGAACACTATATGATACATAAATTTCGCGGCGGATTTAAAGGATATATTTTCAATCTTATTAACTATACTTTTTTAATTTTCGATTTTTCAGGTATTGATACTATTGATTTTTATAATAATTTTATAACCGATACTTTAAAACACCTTATATCACTGACAGATAAAAATCCCTATCGTTTTATGTCACCGTTTTTTATGGGATTATACGAATATAATTCAAATTATAATCCGGTTGGCTCAGGGTTGGGTGTTATGGGATTAATAGCTTTTGTACCCGCTCTTTTCTATACGTTCTTCTCGGGTTTAAAAAAATTTTTTAAATGTCATAAATGTTCCAAAAGCCGTATTATTCTGTTTATGCTTGCTTCCTTTTTCATATTTAATTTTCTTATTTTCCCTCTCGTTATGGTTTTTATAAAATATAACATCAGATATTTTGTCAATTTCCTTGTTGTTACCTCGCCTATTTTAGTTTTCACTTATATTAAATCCAATAAGAATTTTTATAAACTATTAACTGTTTTCTTTATTTTCATTTATCTTTTTATAATACCGTTCAGAAATAACTTATCATATATATACAGCTACATAACTTTAAAAAAACAAGAAAATTTAATTGATGCTTTTGAAGAATTATTTTCTTTTAGAAACGAAGAAAAAGAAATATACAATTTTATAATATCTGAGGATAAATCTAAAAAGTATCTTTTGCTGCAGCTCGGCTTCAAAAACAGAATATTTGATATAGAAAAGCTGAAATTTCGAGGATATGTCATTGATAAACTACCCATTGAAGATATTAAGAATTATGATTTATCCGAATATGACTATATAATTGCAGCAATCCCTGAAATAAAGAATGCAAATATTAAAAATCCGAATAATACGGAATGTTATTATGTGGATTATATGAAAAACATCATACCCACAGATAACAAGAATGCCGTTAAAATTGAAGCAAGATGCAAAACTCCGATAAAATATTTTGAGCAGCAGGGATTTAACCCCATAACAAACATAATATTGCCGAGCTACTTAATTTTTAAGAAGGCTAAATAATTCTGTCAAAATTAATTCCTGCCTGATTTAAGTTTGCTTCAAACAAATCCGCAGTGCAAGAATTTGTCCGAGAAAATTTAATAATATAAAAAATTCATATATTAGTATGAAATTTTGTAAAAAAAGCTAAAGTTTAAGTTATAATATGCCGATATAGGATGTATAAGATTTTGCATAAAATCTTAATATAAAATATAATGGTATTATAGTTTTAAATTCGGATTAAAAAAGATAAAGAAGAATGATAGGATATTAAATGACAGAAGAGAAAAAAACAGATAAAAATGTTTCTGTATACTCACGAAACAAGATATCTCTGGAAACAGATCCTCTAGAAGAGATTTTTGCACTAAATTTGGGTGATTTTATATCAGAACATCTTATTTCCGACGAACTTGTTCAAAAAATAAGTAAAAATAAAACTGATAAAACCGAAAGTTTAAAGAACCAATTAAAAGAACTTATTTCAATATATTCAATAGATAACACATTAAAAATACTGGGATTTAGCAGCAAAGAAGACTATATAATATATAATGCAATAGCTAAGACGATAAAACAAATGTTTGAAATTGATGCTTGCCATATATTTTTGTCAAAAGAAAACGCTATGGGATTGAACACCACTAAAAATGACTTACTTTTAGTAGGTTCATCCTTAAATTTTAAAGATGATATTTATGAAGCTGAAATAGGATACAAACTTAATGATAAAAGTTATGTATCGAAAGCATTTAACAAGCAAGAAGTTATAGAAGTAAAAGATTGCAACAATGATGAAGATTTTAAAGCAATTTTACTCTTAAGTGAAGATAAAGTTAACTATTATTTAGCCATACCTATGTTTAATAATATGGGAAAAGTCGGAGTAATTGTAGTGGAAAATTACACAAATAAACAATTATCCGATGAATTTAGAGAGCTTTTGAGTATAACTGCAAGATTATTTGCCACATCAATGACACTTGAGAAATTGACACTCGAAACCGAAGAATTAATAAATGAAGATGATGTAACCCTATTGCAATTGCAGAATAATCGTGCGGAATTAACGGCATTAATAGGAGATTTAAGCAGCGAGCAACAATGGTTTGTTGAAAATTTAGCTAAAGCTGTAGATGCTAAGAGTAATTTTAAAAATAATTATTCACACGATGTTGCGGATTTGGCAAAAGAAATTTCGACATATTTAGGATTAAATGAAAAAACAAAAGATTTAATTTATTATGCTGCACTGCTAAGAAACATAGGGAAAATAACACTTCCCGAAGAAATTTTTAATAAAAAAGAGAAACTTTCGCAAGAAGATTGGGAAAAGCTTCAAAATCATCCCAATGTAGGGGTAAGCATATTAATGAGTATAAATTTCTTATCGGAAGTAGTACCGTATATAACCTATCATAAAGAGCGGTGGGACGGACAAGGTGAACCTGAAGGTTTATCCGCATACAGCATACCGTTGGGCAGCCGTATTATCGGTTTAGCCGATGCTTATAGTGCTTTAACTTCCGACAGAATTTATCGTAATGCGATGACAAAAGAAAAAGCACTTGATATCATTAAATCGGAAGCAGGCACCAAATGGGATCCCGAGTTAGTTGACGTATTGGTTAATATAACTTTGGAACATTAATTATTTGTTTACCCACAGACCGTGAATATTACAAAGTTCGCGTGCCGTAAAGTTTTCATAATTGCACGGTGCTTTTAATTCAAGTTTGGGTTCATCTCCCGCAGTTAAATATTTACGTTTTATATATTTTTTGTCTGATGAAATAGCTTCAATAAATATAATATAATGGCTATCCTCCATCGGATGCGGAATAGAACCGACTCGTATAATTTTATTTTCGCCTTCTAAAGTCACTATAGGAACATGTTTTTCCTGCATTTCTTCATCCGTTGAATGTTCCGGCAAATGTTCCATCGGTACGGAACAGCATACAAGCTCGCCGGCTCCGGGATTAATTATTTCCACTATATTCCCGCATATATTACATTTATATATTTCCAATTTTTCTGTCATATAACCCCCTTTTCAGAAAGATTATAAGTTTAAAAATTGTTTTAATAATCACCTTTTTTGATAATTCTATCGATTATAAATTAATTTTATAAGTTCATCTTCAAACATTTTTATATCGGTTTGAGGATTTGTAAAGTTTTGAATAACAATTACGGCAGAATAAGTATTTCCGTCTTTAGACTCAATATAACCGGCTATAGCGCTTATATTTGATAAAGAACCCGTTTTAAGCCATACACTGCCCCTTAAATCGTACAAACGTTTAGATAAAGTTCCTTCACCCGGTTGAGCCATAAATTCTTTATACTTATCAAAATCTTTCATCCTATAAAGTTTATTCAAAGCCGATGTAATCCAATCGGAACTTAAAAGGTTATTTCTCGAAACTCCGCACCCGTCGGCTATTATCATATTATCTAAATTTAATCCTTCTTTTTTATAAAAATCTTTCAGCATTTTAAAACCGAGTTCATCACTGCCCGTTGAAGAATATTTGTATCCGCCGGCTAATTTATATATCGTTTCGGACATAAGATTATTACTGTTTTGAAGTATATTCCCTATTGTCGAATTCAACGGGTTTAGTACTTCGGTAATTAATTCCGCATCCGAAGGAACCAATTTTGATGCATACATTGTACCTGATATAATTATTCCGTTATCATCCAAGCACTTATCAAGATTATAAATAAAATATCTTCTCATACTGCTGATTGGCAGTTTAAAAGAAAACGGTGCAATTATATCACCTTTAATTTCAACTAATTCAGGATTATTCCAATTATAACGATTTATCTCCAGCGAAGTCTTTTTTGCACCTGATTTAATATCCGAAACAACAGACATTGAATAATGCGGTTTCAAGTCTACCCGAACACTTCCGTCCGAATTTTTTTCCGTATTTGCATCAATAACATTCCCGTCAAGATTATATGCGCTAACCTTTGGCGTATAGGCATTAATATCATCATCCCACATCCAGCCTTGTGCAAACTCTTTTTTATCCATTACACTGTCATCAATATAAATATTATTGAAAGTTTTAAGTCCTTTTTCTTTTAATGTTGAAAAAGCATGGTGCAGTTGAGAACTTGTTAAAAGCGGATCGGCACCGAGTTTTATATATAAATTATTTTGATTATCCTTATATAACTGAGTTCTGAACATATAATCACGGCCTAAAGCATCAATGGCAGGATATGTTGTTATTAATTTCAGAACCGATGCGGGATGTATCAGCTTTTTTGAATTATATTCATACACAACATTATCCGTGTCCGCATTTTTTATTGACAGCGAAACAGTTGACGTTTCATCAAGCTTAGACTCCTTAATCATCTTTTCTATTTTGCCGGTTGATATTGCGAAACATGAATTCATCGTAATAACAGCAATTATTAAAAAAGAACATACATTTATTATTTTCTTCATTTTTTCTCCAATAATTTATAACTACTTTTTGTATCTTTTAAAATAGGCATTTGTAACCTGTAATTATTCATTTCATCAATATCAAGTACTGCGCTGAGAACTTTTTCCTCTTCTTGCGCCGAAGCAATAATTCTTCCCTTATAGTCCGCAACGAACGAATTTCCGGAAAAGAAGAAAGACTCATTAATTTTCCCCGTCAAGCAGGCTGAAACAAAATACAATTGATTTTCTATAGCACGAGCCTTTGACAAGGTAACATACTCATCAACGAAAGATTTGGGCCAAGCAGCCATATTAACAATAAAATCAGCGCCGTTAAAAGCATAAAGTCTGAATAATTCCGGAAATCTTATGTCATAACATATTGATATTCCTATATTACCTATATCGGTATGAGCAATAACCCCTCCGTCACCTTCCTGTAAATATCTTCCCTCTGCCTCTCCTCTGTGCGAAAACAAATGATATTTGTCATAAGTATTTATTATATTACCTTGCCTGTCAAGGATAATACAGGTATTTCTGTCTTTTTCGCCGTTCTTTCTGAGTATTGAACTCCCGCCTATTATATTCGCATTATATTTTTTGGCCAGTTCTTTTAAAAATTTATATATTTTAGAATCAAATAATTCTTCGGAATACCTGTTAAAATTTGCACAATCCCAGCCTATCGTCCATAATTCCGGCAGAACAATCAAATCTGCATTTTCATGAGCGTTTTTTTCAAGCAGGCTGCTGACTTTATCCGTATTTTTATCAATATCCCCCGCAGCTGCTTCTAATTGTACTAAAAATAATTTGACCTTCATACATAAATTTTATTACAAATTTGTATTGTTATCAATTATTTTATAAACGTTTTGACTGTTTTAGCCAATGTATCCAAATATGACAGCGCATTTTTATTTGATGCAATCGCGGATGACATATCTTTTTTTGTAAACTCTTCCAATGCCGTAATATTTTTAGAAAAAGAATCGGCAGTTTCTTTGCATAATTGACTAAATTGTGCAGGAATTGCTTCCGTACCTTTTTGTACGGTATTCATTGTTTTGCTGCTTATCAATTTTAATGCCTGCATTTTCCTTTTCCCTATATTATTAAAAACATTTAGCGTAAATTTTTTGCTTAATTTATTCCGAAAATTTACCTTTACTGATAAATTTCCTATTGCAAAATTTACCCTGATATTCTTTTTTCAAAGTAAAAGGCCAAATCTTCATATACCATTTGTTCCTTTATATATGATTTTAGCATTTTTTTTGAATCATTTAACTTTTCTATATCATCTCTGATTATGGTTCTTAATAATTTATTATTATAATTCAGTTTTAGAATTTCTGTCAGGTAATACTGAATGGAATTCAAAATATAAATACCGTTCAGATTATTTTGTGTTTGATAATTAAACAAATACAGAGCGAAATCAAGAGCAGTATTTTTTTTAAATAAAGGATAATCTTTAAAATATTCACTCAGAAATTGTGTATTATAATCCGTTATTTTAACATCAGGCACATAAAAAGCCTGCGAACGGGATACAATAGTTTGAATTAAATCATCTTTATTATTTGTAAGGAAAATAAAAGTAACATCATTTTCGGGTTCTTCTATTGACTTTAGCATAGCATTTGCAGCTACGGAGGATAAACAGTCTTTGTTAATTCCCGACGGAAACCAAATTTCCTCATCATTTCCTTGCGGGGGATTAAATCCGGTTGACTTAAACTCTTTGTATGCTTCTAATTCACCCTCACTTAAACCGCCTATCTTAGCATCGCAGAATATAAATACCCTATGATAATCAGAACTTCCGAATAAAATATCCAATACATTATTTATTTGTTCTTCCGATATAACAGTTTTGCTTGAATCGGTTTTATTATCTATTTTGGATATGGTTATAACTGCAGGATGTTTATTTTCTCGAATCCATCTGCAATTTTGACAATCACAATCATCAGCGCCGTCTTTTTGACAGTTTAATAATCTGGCAAGTTCAAGTGCAATCGCATACTGAATATAATTATTCCCGCCGTATAAAATCAGTGAATGAAATAATCTATTTCGTTCAGCTGCTGTCTTAAAAAAATTACTTAAATACGGATATTTGAATTCAATTATTTTATTCATATTAACCTAACAATGCCAACTCCAAGACGGTTTCACCGGATACACACAACCCCGATTTTAACTTATACTCGGCTTTTATAAAATTTCCCCTCAATTTTAATAATCGTTCCAAAGAAATTTTTTTTATTTTCTCCTGTATTTTCATCGCTACAAATTCATGAACACGCAAATTTGAAGCTATCTCTTTAATATTATACTTCTTTTCGTAGTTTTTTATATAAATAAATTTTCGGAAATTTTCCTGAAGAATTGAAAAAATTTCAAGCGGATGATGCCTGTCAGTCAACAAATTATATTGTTTTAATACTTCATCCTTTTTTCCCTGAACTATTAAATCCGCAAGAATAAAAATATCTTCGCTTGAAGTGCAATAAGTGCGGACGTCCTCTTTCGTTACAGCCTTATTCGGATATATGGCAATCTTTAATTTTTCCAATTCGGAATTTATTAAGGTCAAATTAGAACCTAATTGTTCTATCAGCATTGAAACTATATCGGATGTTAATTTTAAGTCAATGTCTTTTGCCATCGCCATAATTTGATTATTTAGTTCTTTTTGATAAGTTTTATATTGAGCAAATTCTTTAACCAAAGAATATTTAGAAATAATTTTATAAATTTTTTTTCTTGAATCGGGCTTTTTATTCTCGTCACGCGGAATTTTACAAACAAAAACAATATTAACATTATCGGATAATGTTTTCAGGGAATTTTCAAAAGCAAGAAGCTGTTTATCATCTAAACTCAATTTATTACCGATAAAATATTTATCAATATGAATTATATTAAGCGTATTTCCAAACATTAAAGGCGATGAGCATAAAACATCAAGCAAATCATTGAATGCGGGATTGTTAAAGACTTTATACCCCATAGAAGCGAAAGAAGAATCAAGAAGCTCACCCTTAAGCTTCCTGATTTCTTTTTCGATTAAAAATTCTTCTTGTCCGTAGAATAAAAAAACAGCCATAAATTAATCTTCAATTAATAAGCTTGCACCGATAACGCCTGCAGTGTTTCCGAGCTCGGCATGGACAACTTGAACGGCAGAACCTTGTATAGGCATAGCACGCTTTTTCAATGTTTCTTTTATCGGATTAAATAATAAATCACCGGCATCTGCAACTCCGCCGCCTATTACCACTTTTTCGGGATTTAAAAGATTTACGACACTGGCAAGCCCGATGCCTATATAATTACCGATTGTTTCGAAAATTTTTACGGCAACAACATCGCCTTGTTTTGCGGCTTCAGCAACTATATACGGTGTAATATCGGGGTTTGCCAATTCGCGGTATTTGGTTGATTTACCGCCTTTTATGTATTCTTCTGCCATAGCGACAATAGCCGGCCCCGAAGCGAACGCTTCCAAGCAGCCTTTGTCTCCGCATCCGCATATAGGACCGTTATCCATTTGCAGCTTTATATGCCCGAGTTCACCTGCCGCATTACTTGCACCGCGTACTAATTTTCCGTTAATAATCAACCCTGAACCGATACCGGTACCGACTGTTATACATATCATATTTTTAGCGCCTTTACCTGCTCCGTAATTCAGTTCGGCTAATGCTGCACATCTGACATCATTATCCACCTTAACGGGTATTCCGAATTCTTTTGATACAATTTCCGCAATAGGTATATTTACCCAGCCCGGTATATTGGGAGCCAATCTTACTATGCCGTTATCACAGTCAATTTGACCCGGAAATCCAAATCCTATTCCCTCTATAGAATCTTTTGAAACTTTGGATTCTTTCATCAAATTGTGTATTGCCTTTATTATATTGGATATTGTATATTCATATCCCATTTCCGCCCTTGTGGGAACGGTATCCGAGTATATAATACTTCCGGCTTTATCTACCAATGCAACTTTTACGTTTGTTCCGCCTACATCTACCCCTATTCTGCATTTTTTTGTCATTATAGACATCTTAACTCCTTGAAAATACTATCTTTTATTATATTAGCACAAACAAATTCAAATAACTTTATCAATTAAACCGTACTCTACAGCCTCTTGAGCAGACATATAGTTATCACGTTCGGTATCCGCATAGATTTTTTCAACCGTCTGACCTGTATGTTCAGCTAAAAGTGTATTTAATTCTTTTTTCATTCTTAAAATTTCTTTTGCTTCAATTTCTATATCCGTAGCCTGTCCTTTAGCACCGCCCAAAGGTTGATGTATCATTATTCTTGCACTTGGAAGCGCCATTCTTTTCCCTTTTGTACCGCCTGATAAGAGAAAAGCACCCATTGATGCAGCTTCACCTATACATATCGTACTTACGTCGGCTCTTATATGCTTCATAGTATCATATATTGCCATACCTGCCGTTATTACACCGCCGGGACTGTTTATATACATCATTACATCTTTTTCGGGATTTTCGGAATCCAACAATAATAATTGCGCTACTATTGAATTCGCCAATTCATCATCAATTTCCTCGCCCAAAAATATTATCCTTTCTCTTAATAATCTTGAGAATATATCAAAAGATTTTTCACCCCTTGATGATGATTCTATAACCGTCGGCACATAACTTAAAATTCTTTTGCTGTCCATATAAACCTCTATTCCTATTAAATATATACAACAATTAGAAATTTTATACAATATCTGATAAAATAAATATTATGATTATTGATAATACGTATATCGCATACGATTTTATGACGGATTTTAACGGGCCCAAACGTCATTTTCCGGCACCTTTTTATCCTACGGGATTATATGATAATGAAAAACCCGAATATCTGCACGGCCCGGACTCATCTATTTATCCTAATCTTACGCTGCCGTGCAATCTCTACGATGAATGGGGAAACATTATTCCTTTGGGTTTCTATATGGTCGCTCTTTCTCAAGATATGAAATTCCTCGACTTATATCAAAGCAATAAACTGAAAGCTAAAGTCAAAGTAGTTAAGCTTGTTGAAAAAATGTACACCCAAGATGAAATCGATGAAGAATCTAAAATAATAACGAAATTGGAAAACGCTAAGCTTAAGAAAAAACTGAAAAAAATGAGAGAAGCGGAAGAAGAACTTACTGCCTTTAAAGAACGTGTCGCAGCCGAAAGCTATGCAGAGATATTCGATTCAGGCAAAGGATATTATATTTTAAAATATAACTGCAACGGAAAGCAGGCTGAAGGTATTATTCAAAAATAACCCTGTTTTTTTCTTAAATTAATGTTATTATAGAAGAACAGATATTTGCGTAATTAATAATTAATAAACAAGGAATCTTTTATGTATAAACCTACAAGAAATATGTATACAATAAAAAAATCCCCGTATAACGACAATGAAAAGCTGGAAACACTACTTAACGATATGGCAAAAAACGGCTGGGAAATATATTCTATGCAGGAAGCAGAAGAAGATGACGAGGTCTTTTATAACTGCATTTTTATTAAAGAAACACCAATCGATGAGCTGGCATTAAATGAAGATTCCGATTTGCTTAATTTCAAATCAAAAATAGAAAGAATAATTAATCCCGAGCTTGACCCTTATGAACTTTGTATTGATATTCAGAAAAAAATAAAAGAAAAACGTCAAAAAATTGCTCAGGTTAAATCGCTTATTGACGAAACATCCGAAGACTCCAGAACCGTTCTAAATGATGAAATTTCCAAACATATTAACGAACTTGATGAATTAAAAAAGAAACTCGCAAAAGTTATTAATCCCGATGTAATGGAACAAAAACTTTATACTCCCAAAATCACTCTTTCTATTTCGGAAGAATTAATGGATATTCTTGATAATGATTATGAGTATAATATGCTTTCGCAAATAGTTTTAACAAGACAGAATTTAACCGAAACTTTGGGATATATTATTCCGAAAATCAAATTTGAAATAGATGACAGCTTGGAAGAAAACGAATTTGCAATAAAAATACGAGGCATTCCGGTTATCAATTCTCACGCATACTGCGGTTATAATATGTTCTTTAAAAATGAACTTAACATTGAAAAAATTCAAGGAGATTTCTATACAGATAAAGACAAAATTACCGATTTGGATATTATATGGATTAACGAAGAACAGTCAAAAGACTTTTGGACAAAGGGTATTGATACCACCGATTATATCGCGCGTCTGCTTGAATATACCGTTACCAAATATATTGATGATATTTTTGACTACTCCGATGTTAACAGATATATTGAAATAGTAGGAAATCAAAATCTTTATCTTATTGAAAATATAATACCAGATTATTTATCGGTTGCAGAATTAAAATATATCCTCACAAATTTAATAAAAGAAAAAGTTTGTATTAAAGATATCGTCTACATCTTTGAAAAAATAAATGATTTCGCTGATGAAACAGATAAAGATGAACTGTTGGAAAGAATAAGAGTCTCTCTTGCCAGACAAATCAGTAATTCTCTGATTTCAGAAACTGATAATACAATTCACGCTTTTGAATTAACAAATGAATCAATAAAATTGTTCTCGGGGAAAAATGATGACGACGTAATCAGGATTGAAAGCAATAAAATTGAAGCAATTACGGATAAAATAAAAGAGCAGGTTCAAAAATTTGAACCCGATTTAAAAGAAATAATATTAATTGTACCCATGAAACTGAGACACTTAATTTTTCTTATATTATCTCAATTGATTCCGAATATTCGCGTGATTGCAAGGGAAGAACTGTTGTTTGATTATCCCTTAAAGATAATCAGCAATATTTAAGCATTATAAACATTCTTGGCAATATAACTGTTTAAATTACGTCTTAAATTTGACAGCCTGACGTTCATTTGATTTCTCAAATTTTGACACCTTATTGTATCGGCAATAATATTAAATTCCATATCGGATAAAGAGTTATGTCTGACGGTATTGACTAAATCAGATGCTTCACTTCTTTGAATTCTTTCTGTTAAACTTGTTCCGAAACTTATTGGTGATATTCTCATATAATGTTCCTTACTTATTTACTCAATTATAATATATAATTGACATAATTAACAATTGCTGTTATGTACAATGTTTAAATCCCCTGAATAATAAAAATTTCTAATTATTTTATTTTTTTTACAAAATTTAATAATTATGTTAGACTGATTAGAATAAACACTTTTATAAAGCAATAAAATAAATAAGCGGAATAAGTAAAATAAAAGATAAAATGAAAAAAGTATTTTTTAACATATTAATAATGGTTGCAATATTTTTTATATTTGATTACACGATATATAAAATCAACATACAAAAATATAATCTGCCATACAGTTATATGTTTACAAAGAAAATAGCAGTTTCTGATGAAAATGACAAAGATTATATCGATAATATGCTTAAATTTAGGGAGCCGAATATTGTACCTAATTCCGACAAAAAGCCAATAGTATTTACGGGATGCAGCTTTGTATACGGAACAGGTTTAACCGATAAACAAACCATAACATATAAAATTTCAGATTTATTAAACACTTCAGTATATAATTTCGGCATGTGTTCTTACGGAATAAACACGTTTATAACATTATTAAAAATGGGAATATTTTTTGACAAAGTAAAAGAGGAACCATCTCTTGTCATATATATTTATATAGGATGTCATTTAAAACGTATAGTTATGCCAAATATGTACTTTGAAAGAAATGAATTCTTATATAAACCCGATAGAAATAATCATTTGGTAAGAAAACGTCCGCCTTTTATAATTTCACATTCTGCACTTTTATCTTCAATACGGAGTTTTATTTTTGACATTAATTTTGAATATAATAAACAATATCAAAAATATTTGTTAAAACTTTTAAAGATACATATTCTTGAAGCAAAAAGATTAATAAATGAAAAATATCCCGATACAAAATTTTTAGTACTTTTATATTTTGATTCTCCGCTTTTTGAACAAATTGCTCCGGATTTAGAAAAAGAAGGAATTATAATAATCAGGGTAATAGAAGAATTGGGAATAGATCCTCACGGACCCGAATATCAATTGCCCGACGGACATCCGAATGAAAAAATATGGAACGAAATTGCACCATTATTGGCTAATCGGCTAAAAGAATATTTATAGTAAGTTTAAAGAAGCCGCAAGAATACTAATCAGGCGCCTAACGGCAGACAGAAGCAAAGTTAGAGCAAAAAACTTACCGAAGATAATTAAATCTTGCCGAAAAATTGTGCAAAACAGGTTTAAATCAATGATTTACATTAAAAGAATGATACAAATTATAAGAAAAAGTAATAGAATTTAGTGGGAGGGAATTATGTCCGAAATACTGAATTTATATAATATTTTCTTATATACCGCAATTTTTTCAACGGTTTTATATGTAATAAAGATGGCTGTTTTTATGATAGCCGGAGGAGATACTGAGGTAAGTTCCGATTTTGATACAATGACGGAAGCCGATGTATCTTTCAATTTTGTTTCACTGCAATCAATTCTTGCTTTTTTTATGGGATTTGGCTGGAGCGGTCTTGCTTGTGTAATTCAGTTTCAAACAACCTATAAAAGTGCTTTTGTAACGGGATTTATTGTCGGATTTGTTTTTATGTATTTATCCGCATATCTTATGTTCAGCATAAAGAAATTAAACAAAAAAGTTATATATGATTATAAAACATTAATAGGTAAAGAAGGGAAAGCTTATATAAATATTCCGCCAAAGAAAGAAGGACAGATTGAGATTGATTTTAACAACAAGCTTTCAATATTAGAAGCTGTAAACAATGATGATGAAACAATTGAAGCATTTGCCGCAATTAAAGTTATTAAAGCGGAAAATAATAAAATATATATAACAAAGAATTTATAATATGAAGTAAAGGAGAAAAAAATGTATTTAGATCCTATGTTTATGGTATCTGTGGTAGTTCCGGCATTAATAGTATTAGCAATACTGCTATTTATAGCTAATCAGTA
This sequence comes from Candidatus Gastranaerophilales bacterium, assembly GCA_947630355.1. Lineage (GTDB taxonomy): Bacteria > Cyanobacteriota > Vampirovibrionia > Gastranaerophilales > Gastranaerophilaceae > Avigastranaerophilus. The sequence goes on from CANRHJ010000001.1 coordinate 42,400, forward strand.
CAAAAGATGTCCGTCGAACAAGATTATAGTAGTATACGGTAAGACAGGCGGGAACACAACGGCAAAATGCGTACACGGAGGCGGTACGTTTATTATACCGTTAATACAGGACTACGGAGTTTTGTCATTAGAACCGATGACAACAGATATAGATTTAAGAGGTGCATTATCAAAAGGGAACATAAGAGTTGCAGTTCCCGCAACATTTACTTTTGGTATTTCCACAAAAGAAAATATAATGATAAATGCGGCAGAACGTCTTTTAGGGTTG
>CANRHJ010000002.1 GCA_947630355.1 Candidatus Gastranaerophilales bacterium
AGCATTTGCTTTGTACCTTCACGGCATGGAGTGCATTTACCGCAGCTTTCGTGCTGAGTGAAGTTCATAAAGAACCTTGCGACTTCAACGATACAGGTATCTTCATTCATAACAACCAGACCGCCTGAACCGACCATAGCTCCTACTTTGGTTAATTGGTCGTAATCCATAGGCATATCAAGATGTTCTTCCGTTAAACAACCTCCTGATGGCCCGCCTATTTGAACGGCTTTGAATTTCTTGCCGTTTCTTATTCCTCCGCCCAAGTCAAATACAATCTGCCTTAGGGTTGTATTCATCGGTACTTCTATTAACCCTGTATTATTTACTTCACCTGTAAGCGCAAAAGTTTTTGTACCTTTTGAAGTCTCAGTTCCCATAGAAGCAAACCATTTTGCACCGTTTAATATAATTAACGGAACATTAGCAAAGGTTTCAACGTTATTTAAAAGTGTAGGTCGTTTAAACAAACCACATTCTGCCATGTGAATATTCTTTGGTCTTGGCATTCCGCGTTCACCTTCTATTGAAGCAATTAGTGCTGAAGATTCACCGCAAACGAATGCTCCCGCTCCTTCTTTGATATGTATATGGAAACTAAAGTTACTTCCCATAATGTTTGAGCCTAAAAGATTTCTTTCTTCGGCTGCTTTAATTGCCATTTTTAAACGTTTAATAGCCAGCGGATATTCTGCTCTTACGTAGATATAACCCTCATCAGCTCCGACAGCAAAAGCTGCTATTGCCATACCCTCTAAGAGTTTATTTGGGTCATCTTCCATAACGCTTCTATCCATAAATGCACCGGGATCGCCTTCATCTCCGTTACATATAACGTATGATTTTCCGCCTTGATGTCTATATACACTGCGCCATTTTTTGCCCGTAGCAAATCCGCCGCCGCCTCTTCCTCTTAATCCTGAGTCTTCTATTTCTTTTATTACATACTCTTGGTCGTTTATTTCAAGAACTTTTGATAGCGCGCTGTATGCACCAACTGCTATTGCTTCATCCAAACTTTCGGGATTTATAATACCGCAGTTTTTCATAGCGGTTCTTGTCTGCTTTGCATAAAAGTTCATTTCTTCATTATTTACAATTTTTTTGTTTAAGGCAGGGTCTACGTACAGTAATCTTTCAACGACTGTATTATTTTTTAGTGAGTCATATATTTCAGCAACATCTTCTTTCTTAACGTGAACATAAGTAAGCTTTTTATCGGGAACTACAACCAAACATCCCTGTTCACAAAATCCGATACACCCCGTAGGTATTACGCTCATTTTTACTTCGTTTGTCAATACATCGGCATCCGCTCCGAGTCTTTTGAATTCTTTTATTAATTCCAAAGCTCCGTTAGCTATACACCCTGTTGAAGCACATACTAGAATTCTTCTTCCTTGCTTTTTTATTAATTCCTGAGCTTTTTCCTGCTCTTGTTTTATATCAATACTTAATCTTACTTTTTCCATATTACACGTTCTCTTTCAATAATGTGTCAATTACTATTTCAGCGGCATCTGACGTCATTTTAGGATATATTTTCCCGTTTATTACCATAGCGGGAGCAAGACTGCATGCTCCTAAACAACTTACGGTTTCAAGTGAAAACATCCCGTTTTCGGTTGTCATTTTGCCGTCTTTTAGCTGAATTTTCCTTTTAACAGCTTCCAATACAGGCATTGAACCTCTAACATGGCATGCCGTTCCGTCACATACCTTTATTTCATATTTACCTTTCGGTTCTAATGAAAATTGTGCATAAAAAGTAGCTACTCCGAACACAGTGGCGGGCGACAAACCTTCTACTTTTGAACCTATGTATATCATAGCTTCTTCGGGCAGATATTTATATATTTCCTGAACCTTTTGAAGCATCGCTATTAAATATGACTTCTTTCCGTCATAACATTGGATTATCTCATCCAATTTCCCTTTGTCTATTTTGGGAGCTGTAATTGTCATTCTCTCTCTCTCCTAATATCTATCTTCTTTGTAAATTATATCATTCACATTTTTTTTCTTAAAGTTTTATCCGTAACTTTTTGTAAATTTTTATTATTCATAATTCTTTGACAGCTTTATAAGTCTGTTTGCTTCTTTTGTTTTACCTATTGTTTTATATATTTTTGCAGCTTGAAGGTATATATTTTTTGAACAAGGGGCTTTTTCAATTCCTTCTTTCAAATATTTTATTATTTCATTTTTTATCTCGGGATTATCTTTATCATAATTTTTCAAATATGCCTCAGCTGCTCGTATGTATATCTGCCCGTCATCAGGATTTACATTTATTGCACGTTCAATATATTCTTCCGCTGTTTTAAACCCTGTATAATCCTTTATTCCCCGTTCCTCAGGTTGATAGAAATAATCTCCTTTTAATGATATAACACTGTTTTTTCTTTTACCTTCCATTTCTTGAAGATTTTTCTCACATTCTTTTTTTATACTTACTTCGGCTAATTTCAAGTTTAATTCTATATCATACGGATACTCATTTATTTGAGTATTCTCATCACAAGCCGATTTGAGTCCGTTCTGTTCTGAATATTTTCCGAATGCTTCTTGAGCCTTTTGATAATTTTCCCCGATATATTTTTTATTTTTACCTGATTTCGCGTAATGTTCGGCTATCTTTTTATATATAATTCCTTCTGTTCGGAAGTTTCTGTATACACTTAAACCGCGAGATATTTGTAATGCTTTTTTTAAACTTTCAATATCTTCATTTATCACTCCTATATACAAGTATGACTGTACATCCGATAGTTCTTTCTTTAATCTGTCTTCAATATTTTCAGATAATGCTTTACTTAAATACTTTTCAGCTATTTCTTTACTGCCCGTTTGATAATACAAAAGACCTATGGTCTGATATAATTTTGCAAGTTCAAACCCGTCTCTTTCTTTATTATTTTCTTTTATATCTTTTGCCTGATTATAGTAATCGAAAGTTACAGAGGTATTTTTGTAATAGTTTGAATATATGTTTCCCGTTAAAGCCAATATATTTGATCTCAATTCTTTCTCCGGATGCTTTTCCTTATCTGATAACTTTAATGCGCTGTTACAATATTTCCTTGCAGCTTTTATATCATTAAGATTGTATAGCACAAGACACATATTATAATTGTTTTCCGCAGTATCCGCATTTTTTAATTCACTCTCGGATATTTTATATGCCTCCTTATTTTCAGACATTAACAAATATTCTTTTGTTCCCGCTGCTTGTATTACTTGTGCCGTAAATAAGAAAAAAATCGTTATTAATATTTTTTTCATATTACCTCCTAAAAATTATGTTACATTTTGAATATATTCTATTTTACTATATCAATATTCTCTATGTTGATATAAAATAAATTATAACAAGGAGCGGTTTTATGAAAAAATTATTTTTATTGGCACTATGTTTATTATTTTACGGCAATTCGGCTTTCTCTCAAACTGTTTACGATGATAATTACAAAGAAAACCCGAATTATGTACAGGGAAATAAATATCTTCAAAATTCACAATATACAAGCGCCATAAATGAATTTAAAAAAGCAATAAGAACAAATCCTGCTGATAAATCAGCATTAATCGGTTTATCTAATGCTTATAATATGCGTGCACAATACTATAACAATACAGTTAAGGCCACAGACAACGCCATCAATGATATAAAATCGGCTCTTTTTTATCTTAAGTATTTCTATTCGGATACAAATGATACTTCTTTAAACCAGTCAATTGCCGCTATGGAAAAGAATTTGAATATTCTTGAGGGAGTATCCGATAAGACCTCTTCGCTTTCAGCAAAACTTTCAAATGCTAAAACGCTCAGAGTTAAAGGAGAATTTGCCGCTTCCGCTTATGATTATTTCCAATTGGCTAACGAACAGGCTTATAAACTCGATGCAAATACGGCACTGGGTGACATTTTTACAATCTTAAACAGACCTGAAAAAGCTCTTCAATTCTACAAAACCGCTATTTCTGCCGCACCTGATAATTCGGATTTACACTTGAAATTGGCCAGAACATACGAACAAATTAATGATTTTAATTCCGCATTAAAAGAATATTCTTCCACTCTGGATGCATCATCGGAACGAGAAGATATTTTATCTTCTCTCGAACATATTTGGCAGAAAAAAGTGGATGAAAACCCTAAAGATGCCGAAAATCACGCTAATCTGGGTGTCGTTTTCCAAAAGCAAAAAAGATATGCTGAAGCTCTGCAGGAATACAGAAAAGCTGAAGCTCTTAACCCTTCTAATATTAATACCAAAGTTAATATTGGAACACTATATCAGGAACAAAATAAATTCGATTCCGCAATTAGTGTCTATGACAGCATTTTAACTTCTCAACCCAATAATGTCAGTGTACTTATTTATAAAGCCGAATGCCTTGCGGCATTAAGAAAGAATGAAGATGCAGTTAATACTTATAAAACCGCTCTTAATCTTGATCCGAAAAATGCAGCCGTTAAAGCAAAATTGTTTGAACTTTTAAAGAACACAATGCCTGTTGATGAATTACTTGCATACTTGTATAAAAATGTTCAAAACAGTCCTATGGATGCAAATACATACTATGAATTTGCCTATGAGCTCCATAAAGCCGATAAATTAGATGATGCAATTACTTACTATATTGAAACTATTAAGCTTGATAATTCTAAAACAGATGCTTATATTAACTTATCACAGGCATACAGACAAAAAAAGAATTATGCTCAAGCCTATGAAATTATCAAAAAAGCCATGAGCATAGCACCTCAAAACGAACTGGTAAAGAAACAATACGATATTATTGCAAATGAATATACCGCTAACAGTTATAATATAGCGGCGGAAGAATTCCGCAGCGGAAACTACAATAACGCTATTGAAGAATATAAAAAAGTTACCCCGCCGACCGTTGATTCTTATATGGGTATTGCAGCTTCCTATCAGGCTTTGAAGAATAATTCCGAAGCTGTTAATTACTATAAAAAAGCTATGGAATTAAATCCTAAAAATTCCGACATACCTTTTTATATTGCTTCAATTTATGCAAATTCAAATGATTTAACTAATGCCAAACAATATGTTGATATTGCTCTTGCTCAAAATCCTTCAAACAAACAGGCAAAAGAACTTAATCAATATATTAAGGATAAAGATATTGAAATTAAACTTAATCAGGCGATAAGTTTTTATGACGGCAAAAAATATAATGAAGCAATAGCTTTGCTCAATTCAATCATAAGCGGTTCAAATAGCAACGCAACTGCCTTTTATTACAGAGCTCTTTCTTATGATGCCGTTAATAATTATCAAAAAGCCATTGACGACTACAATTCCGCAATTAAATACGCACCTGAAATGACTATTGTTTACTATTCACTCGGTGTGGATTATGATGCACTTCAAAATTATAAATCAGCAAAAGAGGCTTATAAAAAATATATAGATAAGACTATGGAAGATAATGACTATAAGCAATATGCCATATCCAGAGTGGAAGAAATCAAATAATGACTGTTTTAGCCGATAAAACCCTAAATATAGGTTCAGTAAAGCTTAAAAGCATTGTCGCGCTGTCTCCGCTTGCAGGCATTACCGATTTTGTTTTAAGGTCTCTTATCAGAAGCCATTCAAAAAATTGCCTTCTTGTAACAGAAATGATTAGTTCCGAAGCTCTTGTCCAAAACCAAAATTCAGTCATTGTTAAAACAGAAACATATGAAAGCCCCATTTCATTTCAAATAGAAGGTCACAAACCGGAATTAATGGCAAAAGCCGCAAAAATATTGGAGAACAAGGCAACAATTATCGACATTAACATGGGCTGCCCGATTAATAAAATTGTAAAAGGACAAGACGGATGTTCTTTGATGAAAAATCCGGATTTAGCGCGGGATATTGTTATTGCGGTAAAAGAAGCGGTAAATATCCCGGTTACTTGCAAGTTCCGATTGGGATGGTCACAAGAGTGTAAAAATTTTATAGAATTTGCTCAGCAGATGCAAGAAGCCGGAGCGGATGCCGTAACAGTCCACGCACGCACACGCTCACAACTATATTCAGGCTTTGCCGATTGGAAAGAACTCTCCTTACTTCGAGGTGAAATTGATATCCCCTACTTCGCTAACGGGGATATTGTCTGCCCAAAGTCCGCAGCAAATTGTCTCGAAATATCTAAAGCTGACGGCATTTCCGTCGGAAGAGCCGCTATGGGCGACCCGTCATTATTATTCAGAATTGAAAAATATTTGTCGGAAGGTATTTTATTACCTGAACCTGATTTAAACGAAAAATTATCCGCGCTGAAAAAACACCTTGATGCTGAAATTGCTTTACGCGGTGAACCTACCGGTATTAAATTCTTTCGCAAATTCTATCCTTGTTATATTAAAAATATCAGAGGGGGCGCAGAATACAGACATAAATTAGTTACCGAATTAAATTACAATAAAATTATACAAATTTTACAAGGAATTCTTAATAATGAACAAAAATAAGAAATTCTATGTTTATATAATTCTGACGGTAAATAACAAATTGTATTGCGGTTATACAGATAACGTACAAAAGCGCTATGAGCTTCATAAAGAAGGTAAAGCGGCTAAATTTACAAGGGCTAATAAACCGTTTAAACTTGTTATGGTTAAAGAGTTTAATTCTAAAAGTGAAGCACTGAAGGAAGAAGCAAGAATTAAAAAACTTACCCGTATACAAAAAGAAAAGCTTATTGATTTGAATTTTAATGCCGGATTATATTGCTGAGCTATACCATGCTAAATTCGCATCCGCAGTAATTTTGCCGGTAAAAGCCTTCTTGTTTTGCTATTTGCATTGTCTTTAAAAATCCGTCGTTCTTTTTAAAATCGTATTCTAAGAACACCAAATCAAACCTTTTAGCGGCTTCTTGAGCAGCTTTAAATATAACCTGCGACTGTTTATGAGGACTTACGGTTAATGTCGTCGTAAAATATTTATATCCTAATTTATATGCTTTTACCGCTGTATGTATCATCCTGTATTCAAAACAACGCTCGCACCTTTTTCCGCGTTCGGGTTCATTTTCCAATCCCGATATGAATTCATACCACTTTGAAGCATCCTGCTTCTCCACTATTAATTCCGCCTGCACCTTTTCCGCATACTTCCTTAACTCCTCAAGTCTGCGCGTAAACTCTTCGGGCGGAAAAATATTGGGATTGAAAAAATATAATACCGGCTCATACCCGTCTAATCTTATTCTGTCTATCGGATATCCGCTGCATACCGCACAACAGGCATGCAATAATACTTTTTCCATTATTGTTTTTTCTCTCTTCCGCCATTATCTATTATCATTTTTTTGAATTCCGGATATGAAGGTATTCCCAATTGCATTTTCATTCCGATAAATAATGTCGGTGTCCCGGTTATATTTTTTGAATCAGCATCCTTTATCATATCTGATATCTCTTGTTTTACTTCTTCACTGTTTGCATCTTCTTTTAGCTTTTTAATATCAAAATCCAATAATCTTGCTTCATCAATAATTTCTTTCTCTGTTTCGGGACCTTGTGAAAACAATGCATCTGACATATTCCAATATTTATTTTGACGTTTTGCCGCAAGTGCATACCTTGATTTCAAACAGGAATTTTTATGCCCGCCGCCTTCTTTGACATTATGATTACATACAGAATCCAACGGTAAGTTATACTGTATTACTTTTACATTCTCAAATTCACTTACAATTCTGTGTAAATATATATTTGCATAGAAGCAGCCGCCGCAATTAAAATCCATGTATTCGGTTATAACCAAATCAGCATCCTTAGGCCCTAATTCGTTTCCGTCCGAATAATTTTGATATTTCCCGAAATTATTTAAAATCATCTTCTTTTTTATCATTTGCGGAGCCAGTACATTACTCAGTGAAGTATATGTTAATAATCCTGCGGCACAAAGCATTACTATTACAAAGCTTATCGCATATCGCTTTACTTTTATTGCCTCAATAAAATCGTTTATTGAATTTTTTAATTCATATAACATACCGCAACCGCGATTTTTTGCTGTTATTGCTATTAATAAATCTATAAAATAAGTCATAAAGCAAAATATGCATATGGAATTTATTTTAAATATTGAGATACAGCCAAGTATCATTGATAAAATAAATGACAACAGGGCTACACAATAGATATATGATGAAGGATTTTTAAAAACCTTCATAAATCCGAATAACTTTATTTCACTTATTTTGTGAACATATGTCATTATGAGTACAAACAAATAAAAAATCAAACCCCATAAAGCAAGAGGAATTCCCAAAAATTGAGAATAACTTGTTTTTGCTACACTGTCACAATCAAATGCATCATTGATTGCACATATACTGGGGGTTGAATTTATTGCGAAATTTGCATTATAAAATACTTTGCATAACTCAAGTGTTAACCCTAAACCAATTAAGCACAAAATTGTTATTATAATTCGTTTTGTTTTACTCATTTTTACCTCTATTGAAATTGTTTCATAATATCATACATAGTGCAATTATCACCTGATATTTCTTTTGCTTTTCTTATAACTTCATTAAATCTTTCTTCATAAGTGGGTCTTTCATTTTGATATAAAATTCCCGTAAATAACCCTTCAGGAGCAAACGCATATTTCATCGCATTTAATTTGTCCTTTCTGTCGTGTTCTTCGGGAACATTTCTTACTATTTCTTTTATTTTTTCAAAAGATGAAACTTTATTGTATTGAACACAAGGTGAAACAATATGGATAAATGAAAATCCTTTGTGTTTTAATCCTTCGGTTATTATATATTCCAGCTGTTTGATATCACCGGAATATCCTCTTGCCACATAAGATGCATTAAATGATAATGCCATTAAAACAGGATTTATTCTGTCTGCAGTCCAAGCATAAGGATTACATTTCGTAATTGTTCCTGTTCTTGATGTCGGAGAACATTGTCCTTTTGTCAACGCATATATTTCATTATCCATCATTATATACGTAATATCGGGATTTTTTCTGCCTGCATGTATAAAATGATTTCCGCCTATACTTAACCCGTCACCGTCACCTCCTACCGCAATAACATTTATTTCCGGACGTGCCTGTTTTAAACCTATTGCGACCGGCAGCGCTCTGCCGTGTATAGTATGAAATCCGTATGTAGACGTAAAAAACGGAAATCTGCTTGAACATCCTATTCCGGAAACTATTGCCGTTTCGTGCGTTTGATAATTCAATTCACACATTGACTTTTTCAAAGCAGCTAATACTGCGTGATTTCCGCATCCGGGACACCAAGACGGCTTAACTCTTCCTTTATAATCGCTTATTTCCATTTGTTATTACCTCTTTTTAAAAATGAGTATGTTTGTTTGTTGCCAAATCTCGTTTGCTGTTTTGCAAATCGTATACTTTTTTTATTTCTTCATATATTTCTTCGGGAGTAAAAGGAGTACCGTCATACTTTAAGAATTCCAATACTTCCGTACCCTTATTTATATGAGTACATCTTTCTACAATTGTTGACTTGAATTGAGCATTGTAATTTGCCTCAATTACAATAATTACCTCTTTATTTTTTACAAAACTTTTTATCCAATCGGTAGGCAAGGGATATAATGTTCTCGGATATAGTGCCTGAACATTTATATTTGCTTCTTTTGCTTTATCAATAGCTTCAAAAACAGCACCTGAAGTTGAACCCCAACTGATTATACCAATTGAAGCATTATCATCACCGTACGTTTTTGCTTTTGAAAACTCACCTGCAGCCGTTTCTAATTTTCTAAATCGTTTTTCGGTCATTTGTCTGTGTACATTAGGAGCCGGTGTGGGGGCATTTTCTTCAGTATGTTCCAAGCCGGTTATTACATGTTCGCCATACTTATCACCCGGCGAACTGATTGGAGATATACCGCTTGGTGTATCTTCATATCTGTTATACTCTTTACCTTCTTTTAAATCTGGTTTCTTTCTGTTTACTATTTTTAATTTATCAAAATCAATCAAATCTACGCATTCTCTTCTGGGGCCCAATGAAGCATCCGATAAGATTATTACGGGTACTTGATATTGTTCAGCGAAATTAAATGCATTTATTGTTTGGTAAAAACAATCAGATACATTCATAGGTGCCAATACGATTTTCGGACAATCACCATGCGTGCCGTACATAGCTGCGAATAAATCACTTTGTTCTGTTTTTGTCGGAACTCCCGTGCTTGGTCCGCATCTTTGTACATCAGCTATTACAACCGGTATTTCTGCCATAGATGCAAGTCCTATAGCCTCCTGCATTAACGAAAATCCCGGACCCGATGTCGCTGTCATTGATTTTACTCCGCCGTATGATGCGCCTAAAGCATAGTTTATTGCAGCAATTTCATCCTCGCATTGTATCATTTTCCCGCCTAATTTAGGCAATTCTTTTGCAAGCCATTCCATTATCTCCGTTGCAGGCGTTATAGGATATCCGGAAAAGAATCTGCACCCCGCAGCTAAAGCCGCAAGACCTATTGCCTCGTTTCCGGACATTATCAGTTTTGCACCCGTTGATTTTATCTGCGCTTTCTCATATTTATCTTTTCTTGTTAATTGCTCTTGTGCGTATTTTTTACCTGCATTTAAAGCCTTTTTGTTTACTTCAATAATATCTTTGGATTTTAATTTATATCTTAACTCTATATCATTTAATATTTGTTCTTCCAAATGCAGATTTTTTAATAATTCCACAACAATTCCGAGCGCAGCCATATTTCTCGATCTGGCAGAATTTACTTCATTTGCTATATCCGCCAGCGGAATTCCGTATATTACTATATCTTCACGTGTCTGTTTTAATTCCTTTACCAAATTACTGTCATATATTACTATCCCTTCGGGTTTAACAGCATTCATACATTCATATATTGTATCTTCATCCAAACATACCAATATATCGGTTTCACCTGTTGCCGTAAGAGCCTGATGCTCACTTATCCTTAATGTATAATAACATTTACCGTCACCTCTTATCTCGGACGGAAACGCTCTGTATGTTGTTACATAATACCCTTTTCTAGCAGTCGCATACGACAATATATCACCGGAACTTATTATTCCTTGTCCCGATGTACCGGTTATTTTTATTTTTATATCCTTCATGTTTTCTTCTTCTTTCTTTTTTAATTTTATTACTAAAACATCAAAGACAGAAATTATTTAATAATTCTATATCAGGTATTATATTTCCCCGAGTGCCTCCGCTAAACGTTTAATACCTGTTTCAATAGTTTTTTCATCGGCATTCGTATAGTTTAATCTTAATGTGTTTACTTTATCCGGCTTTACATAAAAAGGATGTCCGGGTACAAATGCAACCTTTTTTGCTATCGCCTTATCAAACAGCTTTAGTACATCAGAACCCTCTTTCAACGTTACCCACGTAAACATTCCCCCTTTCGGATGTGTAAACTTAATTTCTTTGGGGAAATTATCCTCCATTGATTTTACCATAGCCGCTGCTTGTGATTTATATAATTTCTTTATTTTTGCTATATGAGCATCCAAATCATTATTATATAAATAATCTGAAATTAAATACTGCCCAAATATATTTGAATGCAAATCAGATGCCTGTTTTGCGGTTTCAGCCATTTTTATTATCTCTTTATTCGCTATTATATACCCTAATCTCATGCCGGGCGTTACTATTTTTGAAAATGAGCCTAAGTAAACATTCTTTTCGCTTTCATTCATACCGATATAAGGTATTCTTTCACCATCTTCAAACCTGAGTTCGCCGTAGGGATCATCTTGAATTAGTATCATGTCTTCATCTTTTATTAAGTCAAAAACTTTTTTCCTGTTCTCTTGTGTATAGGTAAGTCCCGTCGGATTTTGAAAGTTAGGTATTAAATACGCCGCTTTGGGCTTATATGTCTTAAGGGTATTTTTTAAATCTTCAAGGTCCAATCCGTCATCGTTTAATTTTGTTTGTACAAAATTAGCTCTGAACATGCAGAATGACTGTAACAATCCTAAATATGAAGGTTTTTCTACCATCACATTATCACCTTCATTTATAAAAATTTTACCTAATAAATCCAATGCCTGCTGCGAACCGGTTGTAATTATTACGTTATCAATCGTAATATTCATTCCCCAAATTCTTTTATATCTGTCAACAATATACTGCCTTAAACTGTCAAGTCCCATTGTTGTTGAATATTGATATATTTTGGCTCCGTATTTGTCTGCAATTCTGTTCATTGACACTTTTAACGCTTCCTGAGGAAATGATATCGGATTAGGCAAACCTCCAGCAAACGATATTATCTCAGAATTCTGCGTTACTTTTAAAATCTCTCTTATAAATGATGACGGTGTATTTTTTATCCGTTCCGAAAAATATTTTTCAAACATATTATATTCCTTAACTCCCCTTCATATATAATATAACAAATCTTATTTTATTGTAAATTTATATTTTGTTTTTGCCGGCTGACTACTATGGTATAAACTCCCGATAATATCATTATAATTCCCGCTGTTATTCTTAATGTCAGCTCCTCATTGAACAATGTAACGCCTATTACTATTGCCGTTAAAGGTTCAAGTGCACCTAAAATTGCCGTTAAAGTCGGACCTGTTAACTTTATTGCTATTGTTATAGTTTCTATGGAAATTATTGTAGGGAATATTGCCAAACCAAACAGTAATACCCACAATATCGGCTTCTCCGGCAGCTGTAGTTCAGTACACATCCTTAAATTTACTATATACACGCTTAAACCGAACAACATGACGTAAAAATTGAATTTTACTCTGTTTATATGACTTATTGTCTTATTCGTTTTCACCCCGACAATATATAGTGCATATACCAATGCGGATATAAATACGGCAATTAAACCGTGTATATTTAAATTACCTTTTAAATTCCCGTTATAGAGCAGTACTATGCCTATTGAGGTTAATATTATTGAACATATGGCTGATTTGGTTATTTTTTCTTTGAAAAAAATACTCATTATAACTGCCACGATTACGGGATAAATAAATAATATTGTGCATGCTATTCCCGCATCTATATACCTGAAACTTTCAAACAGTGTTACGGACGAAAATGAAAATAATAATCCCATTACAATTAAAGGCAGTACTTCATTTTTATGAAGTTTTAACGACTTCTTTTTTATATACTTCGCGATTATAAAGTATACTATTACCGCAATAAAATATCTGTAAAATAATACCGAATTTACTCCAATTCCATGCCTAAATAACGGAATTGCGAACAGAGGATTTGTTCCGTAGCTTGCAGCGGCTATTGAACCGTATATTACTCCTTTTAACAGCTTATTCATTCTTACCTCAAGTGCTAAGTTAACTTAAAATTAACCAAAAATCAATCTGTAATTACATATTGTATTTTAACGCGCCGAAATTTTTCCGTTTTATCATAATAATTTTTTTCGGACAATTTACATTCCGTAATGTATAATAATTTTATGATTAAAAATTTTAAAAATATTATCAGCGGGATAAAAAAAATGAATTTACCCCAAAGCGAATTCGTAAAGTTTATGGAAGATATTCATGATCCTTTCATTGTTCTTATTGCCTGCATTTTATCATTAAGAACAAATGATAAAACCACTTACCCCGCAACAATGAGAATGCTTAAACTGGGAAAAACACCTCAAGATTTCCTTTCCGTTTCACTTGAAGATTTAGAAAAAGCAATTTACCCCGTAGGTTTTTATAAAAATAAAGCCAAACAAATTCTGGATATTGCCAATGAACTTTTCTTTAATCACGAAAGTATTGTTCCGAAAGAAATTGATGAATTGATTAAATTTAAAGGGGTGGGGAGGAAAACGGCAAACCTTGTTCAATCCAAAGGATATGGACTTGCGGGTATTTGTGTGGATGTTCATGTCCACAGAATTTCCAACCGTTTAGGTCTTGTCTGCACCAAAACGCCCGAAGAAACGGAGTTTGCTTTAAAATCAAATTTACCCAAAAACTGCTGGAGCGAAATTAATACTTTGTTTGTAACACTCGGACAGAATATATGTAAGCCTGCAAAGCCCGATTGCTCTAAATGTTCACTTTGCAAATATTGTAAATTTTATATGGATAAATTAATTTTGTCCGAAAAGATTTCGCACTAAATATTTTTCAGCATACAACAATTTTTATATTTTTTGCCGCTTCCGCACGGGCATTTATCGTTTCTGCCCACATTTGAATAATCAATGTTTTCTTTTTGTTTATTATCTTCTTTTTGAGTTACGGTACTCATCATTTGTTCAAATATCTTTGATGAATATAAAACACTTGCAGATGAAAATATCTTTTTTTCTGTTGAATCCTGTTTATAGTAGTTAAGAAGTTCTTCCAATGTATAATTCGTTTGAAGAATTTCGTTTGTTCTCTCAGTAAAATTTGCATATTTTCCCGCAACACGTCTTATTATATTTGCATTAACCTTATCATTTTCAAGAAAACTTTTTACACAATCTTTATATCCTTGAATTTCTTTATAATCTTGAACCTCATATATCTTGCAAAATGTCTGATAGAAAGGTAAAACAAATAATCCCAGTTCTTTATCATATATTATTCCGATATCATAAACACTTGAATGCGACGAAAAACCTTCTAACGACTTTTCCATAAAATCGGAATATGAATTCTTAAAATCTTCAACGGTAAAATATCTGTTATTGTCCACTTGATGTATATTTGCCTCAATTTCCGATTTCTCGGGCATAACACCTTCATCACAATATACGTTAAACATATTAATTAAGTTGTCTGCATATATATTTGTTGATATTACTTCGTCCTTGCCAAAACATTCCTGAAACTTAACAAAAAAGTCCTTTACGGTTTTTTCTATTTGTTCCTGCTTTTTAGGATTTTCTTCATAAGCATCTTCGGGTCTTTCTATTATTTTTGCTATGGCATATTTATAGACTTCTTCCTTATTTATACTTGATATCACATTTGATATTTCAAGAAGATAATATTCATCTTTCATAGGAAATATCCTGCATTGAGCATATTGTCCGGGCGTAATCCCCCTAAAATTATTCATTTTTACCAAGGATAGAATTTTGTACATTTTTTCATTTATCAAATTATACATTTCAAATCCGCTGCTTAAAACTCTTCTTATTTCAAATACCGATGAAAATGATTTTGATAAAGCATTTAATATTTCAATTTCTTCTTTACTTAAATCTTTATTTTTTTCTTCAAAAATTTGTATAATATTTTTCTTCTCTGATGTCAGCCTTCGTTCGAAAATATAAGGAATTATAAGAGCCTGCATTGAAATTTTATCCGCATTTTTTGCAGATACAGATGTTAAATATTCTTCAAAATCCGGTTTTACGATTTCATCGTTAACCGTAAAATTCATCAGCTTTGTTATTGTATCCGAGATAATTGATAATTTTTCTATTACTGACATATCTGTCCCCTTTTTATTTTTACAACAGCGGAATGTCTTGCTGTTTTTCCTTGCTCTTTTCTATATGAAAAAAATATATCAGACATACAGCATGTGCAATAGCTACAAATGTCTATATTTTCAACACCTGTTTTTCTTAATTGATTTTCGTTTAACATTTTTAAATCAATATAATACTTTTCACCTTTTTTGGAATAAACATTATTTTTGTCTGATACATTTATTCGGTCTGAGGTTTTTTCTTCGTTACGGATTGAATACTCTTTTTTATCGGCGATTAATTTATTAAATACATCTTCGTTTGTTTCAAAACAGCACTTGCCGATACAAGGCCCGATTAAAGCAGTTATATTCTCGGGATTTATTCCCATTTCTTTTTTCATTTTTACTACGGTTTTTGATGATATTTCAGATGCCGTTCCGCGCCAGCCGGCATGAATTATTCCGCCGGAATTTGTTGTTTTATCATACAATATTATCGGGACGCAATCTGCAAAATTCATTATAAATAAGGTATCCGGAATATTTGATATTAATGCATCAGTGTTATCATAAAATGTATTATCATCATTAATTATGCTGATATTGTCCGAATGAACCTGATTTGCGGTTATAATATCTTTAACATTAAGTTTATTCTTTAATATCTCTCTGTTCAATAATGCTTCATTATTCAAATCCGGTCTGTCTTTTGGAGTTAATACAAACTCGCGTGTAGTAAAAAAACAGTCATAATCACTTAAAAGTGACGACTTTAATATTTTTTTACCTTCAAATTCTTCAAAATAAAACATTAATTTTCTACCGTATTAAAAATTCTGTCTCCCGCATCACCTAAGCCGGGAAGAATATATCCGTTATTATTGAGACTTTTATCTATGCTTGCGGTAACTATTTTAACATCAGGATAGTTGGTTGTAACATTATCAAGTCCTTCAGGTGCACTTATAAGGCTTATAAACCTTATATTTTTTTGAGGTACATTTTTAGCCGTAAACAGTTTGATTGCATCTATAGCGGTATTCCCTGTCGCAAGCATCGGATCAAGTATAAATATAATCTTATTTTCAGGTTTTTCAAGTTCAACGGGAATTTTATTATAATACCAAACCGGTTTTAAGGTATCTTCATCGCGGTACATTCCTATATGACGTACCGATGCAAACGGCATTATTTCATTTGCTATATCGGAGAATATCAAGCCTGCACGCAATATCGGTACTATTATTATTTCTTTTTCGGAATTTATTTTTTGGCATTTGCACGTTTCTAAAGGTGTATTTATAATACATTCCTGTAATTCAAGGTCTTCTGATGCTTTATAAAACAATAAATATGTTATCCTTCTTATTGCATTTCTAAAAACCTCCGCAGTTGTATTCTTATCGCGTATTATACTTAAATTATGACAACACAACGGATGATTTACCACAAATACATTCTTATAATTAATCATTTAATTCTGCCTCTCGATTTACTTCTTCATCATCAGGTAATTTCCCGCTTTTTTTCATAATATCCTCCGTCAAATTATATATTATAACGGATTGTGCGGAATTAACCTGACCTGTCTTTTCAACAAAGCTGCGTGCCAAATCGCTTTGCTTAAATAAATCTTTGTGATTTAATAAATCAGTTCGTTTAATCATTCTGCCGAAACTTCCGTATATATTTATCATAACATCTGCAACTGCTACTTGTCCGTCCCAGAAATCCTGCACTCTGTATGAATTACCTTTGAGTATCATTTCTCCTTCATCTGAGTTACTTGACGTTGAGGGATATAATTCCAGCGACGTAGAACCGCCCAATCCGTAAAATTCTATTGCCGCCGTTGCATGCTTAGGTATTGTTACCCCTTCTTTCGTTACTAAAAATGATACAAATATTTTATTATCAAATATTTTTACATCTCTTATATATCCGATATTTATTCCCATTATTCTCACGGGTGAACCTTTTACAAGTCCGTTTGCATTATCTACAAATATGTAATATGTGTTTTTTGAATTGGACTTTATTGATGTATTGTATATTAAATAATAAAAACAGCCGATTATTATTATTAACCAGATTATTATTTCAATTAACCAGATTTTTTTCTTCATTACTATATTATAAATCAAATTACATTTTATTCAAAAATTTATGAAGTTTTTTGATTATTATTGCAGGGAGCATATTTGCAAAGGAAAAATGTTTAACCGCCTGATATGCGATTTTCATTCGAAATCCTTTTCATACATATAACCGCTGCAGCTATAAATATTACTGAAACTACCTGTGCTATATGAATGCCGAATATGTCAAACACACTGTCTATTCTTATTGCTTCAGTTATTATTCTTATTGCCGAATATAATATTATGTATGTCAAAAATATCATTCCGTCTTGTCTTTTATCGGATTTGCGTTTTAATATGATTAACAAAGTTATTAAAATAATTAAATTTAATATTGATTCATACAAAAATGCGGGGTGAAAATATTCAAAACTTCTATATGCAAGAGGCCTGTAATCAAACGGAATATAAAGTTTAAGCGGTAAATTTGAAGGTAAACCGAAGGCTTCCGAATTAAAAAAATTACCCCACCTTCCTATTACCTGTCCCGTTACAAGGCCAAACACAAACAAATCAGCATATCTGTAAAAGTTAAGCTTATGTCTTTTAATATATAAATAACCGCATAAAATTCCTCCCGTTATTGCTCCTTGTATTGAAATTCCGCCGTTCCAAACTGCAATCACTTCTGCGGGATACATCATATAATAATTATGTTCCAATATAACATAATATATTCTTGCAAAAACAATGCCGGAAACTATAAGTATAAAAGCTATATCGCATATTGTATCAGTTGATATTTCTTTAAAATATTTATCCCTTACCTTGAATATAACAAACAAACCGGCTAATATTGCAACAGACATTAAAATACCATACCAATGAATATCTGTATTGAAAATGCTGAATGCTACTGATCCGGGTGATTTAAACATAATTATTCTGCAGGTTGTTGTGTGCTTGTTTCGGTATTTTCAAGCTCTTGCACAACTTGATTATCTATTTGAGCCTTGTTATTGTCATATATTTGGGTATAGTTTTTTATTTTTGCATTTAATTCGTTAATTTTATTATTAATTTGTTCTGTCTCTTCAGCATTTATCTTTTTTACAAGATACTCATTATAAGTATCAATCGTATCTTGCGCGGATGAATTAAACTGTGATATCTCTTCCATCGTTAATTCAGGAATATTTCCGTTTTCATCCGGAATTTTATCTGCAATTTTATAAGTCAATGCTTCCTTAGATACTGCCATTGTGTAATATGCATCGTAAAATTCGGGATTTAATTCCAAAACTTTTTTTGCTTCTTCTATTGATTTTTCATATTCTCCTACGTTATTGTATGCAACGGCTAAATTATAATGCGTTTGATAGATTTCATCATCCAAATCCAAGCTGGATTTTAATCTGCATATGGCCGTTTCCGTATCTCCGTTATTCATATACGTCTCAGCCTTGTTATTTAATTCCTGTATCGCCAAATTATTTATACATGCCGTTGTTATTACCGAAACCAATAATATTGTGATAAATAACAATAGTTTTTTCATTAATCCCCCTATGGAAACATTTTTTATAATATAAACTTAAATTTAAAATTTTGCAATATTTTTAAAATATAATACAATATATGGAGTACAAGATAAAAAGAGATAAATTATGAGCGATTCGGAAAAGATAGTATCATTAAAAAATGCGAGAAATAAACAACCTAAAGAGACAAAAAAAGAATTGTCAAATCAAACTAATGAGCTTGTGTATTGCAGTTTCTGCGGAAGGCCAAACACTCAAGTTGTTAAGATGGTTCAAGGACCCGGTGTTAATATTTGCTCGGAATGTACTATGATTGCCGTTCAATATCTTATTTTGGAAGATAAACTCCCGTCAAGTGAAGCTCAAAAAATTCTTGACATCTTCTGGAGTAAAATTAAATAATGTCCGATTTATCAAAACTTCAAATAAGAGCAAAGGTTCTTGCTGCCGTTTCCGAGATTAAATCTGAGGAATTGCTTAATAACTCTTTATTGGATAAAATTACCGTTGACCTTCAGTCAATTAATGACAGAAATGCTCTGTTTGATATTTTAATAAAAGAATATGTCAAAATGAGCGAAAATGAATATATGTTTACGGGCTGCTTAATAAAAAATCTCGCAGATGCAGCCTATGTTCAGGAAAAAGTTTTCGATACTTTTAAATCAACAGCTTTTTCCGATGAAGTTAAATATAAAATGCTTCAGTTACTCAGAATAATTGATTCAAAATCTGCCTTTGATGTTATTCCTCAATATTTTGAAAACCCTGAAGAAGTCCTTGATCTGGAAACGGAAAAACTGCTTAATAATGCTGTTATAAATCCCGAATCAATGCTTGATTTTCTCGATTTTATCTACACTGTACAGGAAAAAGATAAATTGCTTCTTCTACAATCTTTAAAAGAAGACTATAAAGACGATGCTCTGGCTAATATAGTTTATCCTATACTTTATTCCGATTTTCCCGACAATATTAAACTTCTTACCGTTGATATATTAAGCGAATCAAAATCCTCCATAGCAATAAAGCCTGTTAAACATCTTTTGAATATTACGGAAAATACTAAAATCAAACAGGCATGCACAATAGCTTTAAAAAAACTCCAATTATCGGGAGCGGATGAAATTAAAGCAAAAGAATATTTCAGAAATATAACAAAAAATTCACACCCTGCGCACTGCTACGCCACAATACCTGACGGAGCAGGCAATCAGGCTTTATTGTTTTCCAGAGTTAATAATCAAAATCAATTTACTTTTGCCGCTTTTGTTATTAATGACTTATACGGTATTGTTGATTGCTTCGGATTTTATCAGATTTCCGACTCGGAATTTTCAAAAATAGCTTCCAAATTTTTTAAATCAGAAGGTAAATTCTCCGTTCCTCCGGATTATATTAAATATAAACTCAAAACCGCTTTTGAATTTTCTTGCTCTCATAAAAGAAATATTCCCTATGAATTTATTTGCTGGAGCGTACTTCTAAATGATGTTGAAGAAAATAATTTTGAAGATTTGAATAATTCCGGAGAAAAAATTAATAATAATGATTTAATAAATTTATTAACAAAAAAGTATACCTTCAGATGGTATATTGATTCAAAAGATAACACCGATTTAAATGAATTTATGGAATATATATATAATCAAAAAACTTTTGATATAGAAGCTATAAATAACAAACTCAGAAATACCACAAATCAAATTTTTGATGAGATGCAAGAAAAAATATGGTTTAACAGGTTGAAGAATTTGGCATATTTATTAATCAATAATGATAATGCCGATGACGGGAAAAATTTTCTGAAAATATTGAATAGCGATGAGACAAAGAATTTATTTAAACAAATAATTATACAAAGAAGCATTTTTAACAATTTTGTAAGGCTGCTGAATGAAGGAAAAATACCTGCGGCAATTAATATATTTACAAAAAAAGAACGCGAAGAAAAAAAATATAACGCCCAAAAACTTGATGATATAATAAGTAAACTTCAAGAAAGCTGGACAAATGGATAAAATAATAGGATTGGATATAGGTAAAAAAAGAATAGGTATTGCAATCAGCGATATAATGGGATTAATAGCTCATCCCGTTGAAACTATAGCCAGAGAGCCTGAAAATATAGCAATTGAAAAAATCAAACAAATTTGTAAAGATAATAACGTAAAAAAAATAGTAGCAGGGTTACCCAAAAATATGAATAATACAATAGGCGAGCAAGCTCAAGACTGCATTAATTTCGCTAAAAATTTTGAACCCGAATATGAAATAATATATGAAGATGAAAGATTAACAAGCCGTCAGGCCGAATATATATTGGCTCAAACCGGCAGAAAATATACGAAAGATAAAAAGCTTGTTGATTTAAAAAGTGCATGCTTAATTTTACAACAATTTCTTGACAGAAAGTGAGATATTATGACAAAAACAAATGAACAAATGATTGAAACAATCGATGAAGAGGGAAATAAAGTAGTATTTGAACTGCTTGATATTGTTACGGTTGATAATATTGAATATGCCCTTTTGCTTCCGGTTGAAGAGGAAAAGAATGAAGAAGAAGGGGAAATTCTTGTTATGAGACTGAAAAAAGACGGTGAAGAATTCTCTTTTGAAGCAATTGAAGATGATGATGAATTCAATAAAATTGCTGAATATATTGAAGAATTAGAAGATGAAACTGATTAACAGTTGAGATTAACTCTGTTTTAAAACGGCTTTTCCAAATTATCTTCGTTTATCAGGGTAATTGGGAATTCCTAATCATATATAAAAATCTGAAATAAAATGCGGTATATAAAATATGTAGCAAAAAATTTTCTTGACGATTTTTATAAAAACAGGATAAAAGAGAGGTTGCAGATGAAAATTCAAAATATTAATAATATCGGCATGAATAATAGAGTCTACACAAAGACAAACCGCACAGTTAAAATAACAGAACCTAAAGATATTTTCTTTAAAGGCAAAAGGGAACAATACAAAGAGTTTACTAGTTTTGTAAACGACGTAAAAGATGATATTAATGCTGATACCGTTGTAGTTAAGCAGCCAAGTGCAATATACAAATTTCTGACTCCGAAATGGAATACATTCTCATTAACAAACTCTGACATCGGTGTTTTGCGTTCTTTTGACGAATGTGAACATTATATCGGTAACAGCAAAATTGAAAAAATTGAACCTGCTCATACTTTTATCATTGACGGTGATACAAATATAGGGACAATTGAAAGTGCTCATTTTATTCTAACAAGAAAGTATGACGGCCCGATTAGTATAGGAAAACTTTCAACCGATTATTTAAAAATGGACGAAAATTATCATATAGGTAAAGCCGAAGCTAATTCCGTCAGCCTTTATCAAAACGGAACCGTTGATAATATTATTGCTAATAAACTCTCTGCTCTAAATTTATTAGGCAGTGATATTAACATCAAGTTGGGAAAAGTTTGGTTGATTGATTCAGATATTATTGTAAATTCAAATGAATTAAACAAAGATTCAATGTTTGAATGCGAAATGGAAGATTTTGAAAAATCCAAAGAAAACGGATGGGCAGAACTTTACGGCACTGAAGTGGATGAAATAACCTGTAACAGCTTAAAAGCTTTTAACTGTATTATCAATAAAGCTAAAGTTGAAGGAGAATGCGGGTTGGGAAAAGTAACAATCAATGAACTTGAAGCTAAGGACATAAAATTTTTGCAGCAAGTACATATTAAAAATCTTATTTTACCTGACCGTTCTTATCCTATTCCAACAGGCGAAAATGTAACTATTGATAATGTTACATATAAAAATGAAACAGTTAAAGAATAAAGATAACACGTAATAACCTTAAAGCCTTAACGTACAAATATTATCTGTTGCGAATTATTTCTTTGACTAATAAATCAGTAATGATTTTATTGCCTTTTTCATTCAAATGAAGTCCGTCGGTAGTCAGAATATAATCGTTTGCATCTTCCACTCTTTTTATTTCTTCCTTAAAAGCTGAATTTACATCAATTAACTTTATGTTTTCTTTTTTGGCAAATTCGGAAAGAAATTCATTATATTTATCGATTTCTTTATTGTCTTCACTGTAAATATCATTTGTCATCACGGTTAAATTTAGCATGATAATTTTAATATTATTAGCCTTTGCTTTATCGATTATTTGTTTAATGTTTGACTTAAAATCATCAAAACGTTCTCTTTGGTGAATGACATCATTTATACCACCCATAAATACCATAATATCAGGGTAATACTTAATTACATCGTTATCAATTCTTTCAAGCATATCTTGAGTTCTATGTCCCCAAATACCGGCGGGAACGGGAATTACTTTTATCCCTTTTTCTTGTAATTCTTTAACCGTTTGCTTAACATAACCGAAATCTTCACTCCAACCCAAGTCTGTAATTGAATCGCCAAGAAATGCAATCCTTAACGGCATACTATTTTTAGTCTGTATTTTACCGCTGACAAAACCGGCAATAAAAAACAGTATTAAGGATATTACACAAACAAATATTTTCTTCATTTATAAGCCTTTCACTTTTTCAAATTAATTATGATAAATTTAGAGAATCAGATAAAAGATTTAAATAATTCCTTGAGCAATCATGCCTTCCGAAACTTTGTCAAATGCTGCTATGTTAGCACCTGCAACGTAGTTTATTCCCAAGTCATAAGTTTTTACAGCGGTATCGCATAGCTTAAAAATGTGTGACATAATATTTTCAAGCTTTTTATCAACTTCTTCAAAAGACCAGAAATACCTCATGGAATTTTGACTCATTTCCAAAGCCGAAGTAGCCACTCCGCCTGCATTAGCAGCTTTACCGGGTGCCAGCAATATATTATTTTTTACCAAATAATCAACAGCTTCATTTGTACAAGGCATATTAGCACCTTCACCTATAGCTTTTACACCGTTTTTTACCAATAATTCGGCGCAGCTTAAATTAATGTCATTTTGCGTTGCACAAGGCAGGACTATATCAGCTTTAATGTTATATACAGACGGAATATCTGATGTATTTTCATAATATATAGCATTGGGATTATAATTTAAATACTCCTTAATTCTTCCGCGATTAACTTCTTTTATTTCTTTAACAGCGGAGAGATTGATTGTATTTTCATCATAAATACATCCGTTTGAGTCACTCATGGCAATTACACGAGCTCCCATCATGGCGGCTTTTTCCGCTGCATATATTGCTACATTACCGGAGCCCGATATTATAACCGTTTTTCCTTCAATTGAAATATTATTAGCTTCAAGCATATTACGCATAAAATACATTAACCCGTAGCCGGTAGCTTCTTTTCTGACAAGAGAACCTCCGTATTCAAGTCCTTTACCAGTTAAAACGCCTGCTTCATAAGCATTTTTTATTCTTCTGTATTGTCCGAAAAGATATCCTATTTCACGTGCTCCGACACCAATATCACCGGCCGGAACATCTATGTCATGACCTATATGTTTTTGCAATTCACTCATAAAACTCTGACAAAATGCCATTATTTCCAAATCTGTTTTACCCTTAGGATTAAAGTCGCTTCCCCCTTTTCCCCCGCCTATGGGAAGACCAGTTAAAGCATTTTTGAAAATTTGTTCAAACGCCAAAAACTTCATTATACTTTGATTTACGGTAGGATGAAATCTCAATCCTCCTTTATAAGGCCCTAAGGTGGCGTTAAATTGAATTCTGTATCCGATATTTACTTGAACCTGTCCTTCTTTGTCCACCCAAGGAACTCTGAATGTTATTATTCTTTCAGGCTCAATTAATCTTTCCAGCAGTGCTGATTTTTTAAACTCACTTTCATGTTTTAATACCACTGGTTCTATGGATTTTAATACTTCATTTACCGCCTGAATGAATTCAGGTTCGTTGTTGTGTTTATTTTTTGCATTTTCCAAAACATCTCTTAAATATTCCGACTTAAATGTAAAATCACAAATGCTCATATATTTCTCCGCTTAATTCCGATTTTTATAAATTATATCATAAATTTTGATTATTAAGGTATAAAATATATTCCTCAATACTTTTCTTAATACTTTTTGCGGCATTTCTTCTGAAATATTTATTTTTCAAAAGAATGTATTCTTCGGGATATATCATATATGCTGTTTCAATCAAAACCGAAACGGGGTTTGTCGGGCGTACTAATGCAAAACTTGATTTATGTATTCCGTTATCTCTAATACTTAAATCGTTTGCCAAATTGTCTTTTATTATTTGCGCAAGCATTTTTGCATTATCATTGTAATAATGAACCTCAACTCCGTGATAATTATAAGGATTTTTACCGTATGGCAGCGAATTACAATGAATACTAATTGAAATCAGAGCATTATTATTTTTTGAAATATCCGTACGTTTATATAAATCAACACTGCTGTCATTATCACGCGAATAAGAAACATTTGCACCGGCATCTTTTAACATTTTTATAAGGTCTGAAGCTATATCCAAATTTATGTCTTTTTCATATATTCTGCCCGGCCCTATGGTTCCTTTATCTTTTCCGCCGTGTCCGGCATCTATAAATATATTTATGTTTCTTAAAGGATGAGAGATATCAATATCCTTCGGCTCTTTGGCATATCTGAATATAAAATTTCCGTCCTTGTCATAATAGCCGTCATAACCGAGTATTTCTCCGCTATAGTTAAATGTATAGTCAAAATTATTGCAATTATTTTCATTATTTTTAACACCGTATAAAGTCAAACGTAATTTGTTACCTTCTTGCACTATTGTATACAAAACCTTTTGCGATAAAGAAAATTTATGATATTCATAATTTTTATCGGAATAACAATCATGTGAATAAAGCTTTATGTTATTTTTTCCGCTGACAATTTGCGGAAGTGAAATATTTATTTTATGAATCCAAAATTCATTGTTTCCGAATTCTTTAATCTTATAATAATCTCCTTGATACCCGTCCAAATACAATATTATTCCTTTAGGCAAATCAATAATTCTGGATGATGCACCCGAAGGTTTACTTCTGACGGTTGCTCTGTCTTTTATTGTTTCTGCGGTTAATATCCCTGTTTCATTTTTGATATAAGGAACTTGTTTCACCGAAATTTTATCGGAAAGTTTATTTCTTTTAATTTTTAAAACTTTTTTTTCAGTTATACCGTTGTGCACCGATTGAATATTAACAGTATTTACGCCGTAGTTCAAAGGAATTACATGTACAAAAATTCCGTCATCCCAAAGTCTGACAGGCTCGGAATTCATTGTCACATTGGAATTTACATCTGATGAGCCTGATATAAACGTTATAGGAGAATTAACCGTAACTTCCGGGGAAGAAGGGTATACAATATCCAATTTAGCTTCAGCCGGAATAAAATACACTAATGCAAAAAATAATGTTAAAAATGTTCTTCTAATCATAGACCAAGTTTAAAGTATGCAAAAAAATTAATCAAATTACTTAACAAACTTAACCTGTTTTGCTATAAGCAAATATATGAGTGTATAATACAATATAATAACAGTAGAATATAACCGTATAAGATTAAAGATGAGGGAAAATGTCAGAAAATAATATACAGGTAATAATTGTGGGAGCGGGGCCGGCAGGTGTCACGGCCGCAACGATATTGGCGAGAGCAGGTAAAAAGGTTTTATTGATTGAAAGAGGGGACAATGCCGGCGATAAAAATATGTTTGGCGGTTGTATTTATGCTAAGCAAACGGCTGAAATATTCCCGCGTTTCTGGGAAAAAGCACCCATTGAACGTTCCGTTAATAATCACCGTTTTTATTTACTTACAGACTATAATTCAACACAATTGGAATATAATGATACATCAAAGGGCGCATATAAGGCTTTTACGGTTAACCGTGCAAAATGGGATAAATGGTGTTGTGAACAAGCTCAAAAAGCAGGAGCATATTTCGCACCGAAAACACTTGTTAAGCAGCTGCTTATTGAAAACGGTAAAATTATGGGTGTTGAAACCGAATATGAAAAAATATATTCAGACATGGTCATCATAGCTGACGGAGTTAACTCTTTATTGGCAAAGCAAATAGGTCTCAGAAACGAAATTAAAGATTGTGATATTACTTTAAACGTTAAAGAAGTAATAAAACTACCCAAAGAGACAATAGAAGACAGATTTGGGCTGAATGAAGATGAAGGATGCGCATGCAGAATTTTAGGCGGACCTTTGAAAAATTCTTTGGCTATGGGTTTTATTTACACGAATAAAGAATCTGTTTCTTTAGGGTTTGGTATCGGCTTGGATGAGTTAAAGAAAAAAAATATTACTCCCTATGAATTATTGGATGAATTAAAAGAACATCCGGCAATATCAAAAATAATAAAGAACGGAGAAACAATAGAGTATTTGGCACATTTAATTCCCGAAGGCGGATTAAATTCCATGCCAAAGTTATATGATAACAGAGTTTTAATAGCTGGTGATGCCGCCATGCTGGTTAATAATATTCATCAGGAAGGTACAAATTTAGCTATGCTAAGCGGTAAACTTGCTGCCGAAACCGCTATTTTTGCCATAGACAAATGTGATTTTTCAGCTTCTACTTTATCTTTATATTATAAAAAGATTAAAGAAAGCAATATATATAAAGACTTATCCACACATAAAAAGACAATACCGTTTTTAAAAAAGCACATTAATACTCTGTCCGAGTTATATCCCGATATTGCTGCGGAGTTTTTTGAGACTTTTACTACGGCAGATGAAAAACCCAAATATTTAAAATACAG
>CANRHJ010000003.1 GCA_947630355.1 Candidatus Gastranaerophilales bacterium
TGGGGCTTCTGCGTTGTCTAGCAAGCACTGCCGGCGTATATACGCATGGCGGAATAGCAAGCACTGCCTCCGGCTATCCAGTAGGGGAAAATCTCCCCTTGCCCCCATAAAGCAAAATGCACTTCTGATAGCGTCCTGCTGTCAAAAGTGCTTTTGCGTTACTTTTCAAAAAGTAACAAAATATTTTGATTAAAAATCGCCGTTATTGTGCCCCAAATTCATCAAATCAAGATAGTTTTGCTCCCGGCTATTGTAAAGGATTGCCAGCAAATAATTTCGCACATTCTTTATGCGTCCTCTCTGCTCATGGTACTTTTCAATGCTGAAAATTAAATCATCAGGCTGCAACTTCATTAGCTTGCCGATCACTACCATAAGGGGCCGTTTCTCTTTCCCTATCCTGATTGTGTCGCTTGTGCTATTCAGAGACTCATACAGAATATCAATTACCACGTCAATATCATTTTTCTTGGCCGGATATTGCGCGATAAGATCATTATATCCATACAGTTCCTTGATGTTGTCGATACTATATCTTTCCGCTTGACTTTTGGCTCCTGCGGTGGTATCCTTGTTTGTAGAAAAAGTGTTTTGTTTAGGTGCTTGTATCTGTGCTTTGGTCGGTTCAGATTCAAGCCCTTTTTCTTTTATCTCTACTTTGTAGCCCATGCGCTCCAGTTCTGCAATATGTTCTTCGGGCGTTAAAGGTTTCACACCCTTATTCTGTACGACTGCTGCCACATCTTCCGCATTGTCACAGGCCCACATTCTTGCATAGTCAGCCAATGTATAAAGATTGGTCTTTGTTAGCCCTCTCTGTACTTTCTTGACAATTCCCTTTTTGATTAGGGCATTTATATTTTTCCTTGCCCTCTTTTCGCTCATTTTTGCCCTTTTGCAAATCGTCTCCATGCTCGGAAACGCTTCCCCACCATCTTCCTTGAAATCGACATAAGACTTTAATACAATGAATATTATTTCTTCCTCTGCCGTCAAAAAAGAATTGTCAAGAAAATCGTGATATACTTTCACATATTTTCTTTCAGGGCTTGCAAGCTGGACAACTATTCTTTCATCTGGCATATCTTACACGCTCCCTTTATGTCCGGTTTGCTCCAATTCTTCATTGATTAGTCTGACAATCATATCTTTTATGCTGGTTTTCTGTTCCGCACAATGAACCTTTAGCCGCTGGTGCAGTTCTTCATCAATGGTAACAACTAGATTCTTTTTGCCCTCTGCCACAAAATCAGCCCCTTTCCGTTGGAAATATACACAAGATATTGTAGCAAAGATAAAGGAATAAATCAACCTTTATTTTTATGTTTGTTTTATCCGTCCATCAATCCTCCAGAATGATAGATAGATTGGATATAGAAAATGGCTTTAATTACTTGATTTTATTTAGTGGGCACAAATTGACCGTTCCTGAATATGCAAATTGAATGTTCTTGAAAAGTCAAATTGAATGTTCCTGAACGTGCAAATTGACCGTTCAGGCATAAAATAAGGCTTTGCGGTATGTATATAGCAAATTTTGGATATATCGGCAGCAGTTCCCGGCGGCTCTGATCGGCAGCATAGGCACAAAAAAAGAAGCTACCCCATGAGGTAACTTCTTTTGTTTGATACTGCCCTCCGATGTTCCGGCGATTTTCGCAAGTTCTTTGCGTTTTGTTGTAGGTGCTATCGGGGTATGTCCATTTGAACCACCCCCGCTATTCGTAATTCCTGCGCCAACCCTACCCATGTCTGACATTCTTTCTTTCATTCTCTCCGCAATCGTCTCCTCATATTTAAGAGCGATCTGGTTTCTCTGAAAATCGGTAAGATTGCGGTTTTGGACTGTGGATCATTTGATCCGCTGCTCAATCCTCATAGTGCCCTTTGCAGGAAAGAATTTCAAGTATTCCGTCATTGATACGATAAATCAGGCGGTTACTGTCATCTATGCGGCGGCTCCAGAATCCGGCATAATCCCCTTTTAATGGTTCGGGCTTTCCTATACCGTCAAAATTTGCCCTTTCTATGTCCTTTATGAGTGCATTTATCCGTTTTATAGTTTTCTTGTCCTGCGTCTGCCAGTAAAGGTATTCTTCCCATGCTTCATCAAACCATATCTTTTTCATTGGTCTATGTCCTCGATTATATCATGCTCTATACCCTTGCCAGCGTTAAGGGCAGAAATGCCACGCTGTAGCTTTTCCAAATACTCGGTGTTCTGCTTTGCTTTCTGCAAGGCGTTATATTCGGATTCATTTATCATGTAGATATTTTCATTGCGTGGTCTCGAAATGACAACGGTTTCCCCCATAGCGATTTTGTCGCACCATTCTTTGAAGTTGTCCCGAACATTAACAGATTTTACTGCCAGCATATTTTTTACTCCTTTCTCCTACAAAAACATACATTTTTTTGTATTTATTTTTGTACTTTTATTATATTCAAAGTATGCCCATGTGTCAATAAAATAAAAAGGGAAGTTTTGCCCTAAATTTTCCCTCATTTTATGGAATATATCTACATTACTACAAATATTCAAGTAAAAATGTAGATATATTTTCTAGTTAATATGTCTATAATGCTATATGCATACATTACAATATAATTACAATACTTCAAAATTACTTTTCTACAAATATATTTGTAAACATATCTACAAACATATATTATTATAATCTTGCGTTCCGCTCAATTTTCTTTATGGCCTCAAATGCGGCTTGCTCATCTCCTGTTAGCTTATGATGCTCTAAATACTCATTCATGGCAGCAGTGCCGATTGTTTCCATAGTCTGTTTTGTAGCTGTAGCATATGCTTTCCAGTCTGCTATGTTGTCAAGTGCCGCCCTAAAAGAAAATACCTGTTTTTTCGGTTTCTGATTTGGCTTAGTATCAATATTTTCTATTGCTGGCGGCTGTTCAATATCTGCAAAAGGATCGTCTATAAGATTTTCTAAAAAGTCTTTTTCGGCGTGAGATGGCTGCCTGCTATCTTTTTCAATATTGCTGTTTATTTCATTGATATTTTCAAGAAGAACTCCTTTTTGTTTATTCATGACGCCCATAATTTTATACCCCTCTTTCTATTCTTTCCAAAACTTCATCAATAAATTTTATATAATCAGATGTCACTTGTGCTTTTGGAGCATATTCCAACAAGTCCATTTTGGCGATTTGGCTTTCCTGAAGAATGATGGCTTGTCGGATTCTGCTTTCAAATACTTTTGTGTGTAGCATTTTGGCTGCAGCATTGACGGAATCTTCAAGAAGTTTAGCTACATTTGTCCTGTCAGTGTATTTAGTCAATAATAATCCTAAAACTTTTATGGGACTTTCCGTTTCTTCCTCAACCTCATCAAGAGTCTGTTTTAAAAGCCTGACGCCTTTTAGAGAAAAACTGTCTGCTGCCATTGGCACAATAACATAATCGCTTACTAAAAAAGCGTTGAGTGATAATATTCCCAGGTTGGGCGGTGTATCTATGATGATGTAGTCATATTCGCTTTCCAGCTTTTTCAGTGCCTTATGAAGTAATTTTAAGCGTCCTGTTTTTATGAACTGTATATCGGCATTGCATAATTCAAAATCGCCAATAACTAAATCAAGATTAAGCTTGATAGAATTTTTTACTTCATCAAGTGTTTTATCTCCTGTGTACACATGATAAAGGCTTGGCGTGTCGTCTGGCGGTTCAGGGATAAAACACATGGTTAGGTTTGTCTGCGGATCGCTGTCAATCATAAGTACCTTGTTTCCCCTGGCATTTAGTCCAGAGGCTAATATTGATGCTGTAGTAGTTTTTCCGACGCCGCCCTTTACATTTGATATAGATATAATTTTCGGTTTTGCCATTTTTCACTGCTCACTCCTTTACATACACCTGCAATGTTCTTAATTAATAAGTAAATTTGAGACACAGCATATATTATGGCTGTCTATTTGTATTCGTGCAGATATGTAAAAATATATACTTGTCTACAAATTTATATATAGTATATAATATATATAAGAGTTTTTCAAGTTATTTTTCTTTGTTTGTTATATCTAAATACACATTTTTATATGGGCTATGAATTTATATTTTTTGTAGATATGTATTTTTGTTTTCATAATTACATACATACATTAAAACATTACTTCATTTTTATATGTAATCATTCAAGCTTTACTATATTACTACAATTATATATTTTTACAATTATACATTACTACATTAATATAATAAAAATAAAGAAATACGTTGATATAATTAACTTTAACTATTAATTTTAATAAATAATATTAATGTTATCTATTAAAGTTATTGAATTTTCATTAAAATAATAGTTTAATAAGATTTATCAAGTAAGGAGATGAAATACTGTATGAGCGAATTGAATGAATATGATGGAAATACAAGTAAGACCGTACTTAAAAAATTAGCGGAATATGTAGAATATGAAGAAAAAATGTTGACGCCAGAACAGAAAAACGCTAGGGAAAAAGATAAAAAGACAATGGGTTTTCGCGTGCCTAAATATAAGATGGACGAATGGAAGGCATATGCTTATACAAAAGGAATGGAGGTTGGCGTTTTGTGCCGTAAGGCTCTGGATGAGTATATAGAGCGACACAAATTAGAAGATGATGAAATCGAAGAATATAACATCAGAAAGGCTTTAATCCGTAATCAAAGGGGAAACTATTAAAAATATGTGAGTTTGGCACAAAGATTAGAGGAGCTTGTTGTTTAAGCTCCTTTTTGTTTTTGGATGTCTGA
Source organism: Candidatus Gastranaerophilales bacterium (assembly GCA_947630355.1). Classification (GTDB taxonomy): domain Bacteria; phylum Cyanobacteriota; class Vampirovibrionia; order Gastranaerophilales; family Gastranaerophilaceae; genus Avigastranaerophilus. The sequence goes on from CANRHJ010000003.1 coordinate 4,760, forward strand.
GAAAAGTTTCACGCGGCAGGCGTAAATAGGTTTGCGATATGACACATAAAATGTGATAAGATTGAGGGGCTATCAAGCCCCTTTTAATATGCGTAAAAATACAGAATTGCAGATGTAACACTTAACGATAAAAAATGTGGTAATATTAAAAAAATAAAACAAAAACGACACAATCTTATAAAATATGCTAAAATATCGTGCAATATTGATGTTGCGAAAATGTGCATAATTTGTTATAATATAAGAAAACAAGGGTAAAAACAGCGGGCTAGGGTAGCTCCCGAAAAGCAAAACCACGATTGCCTGTCCGCTGATTTTATAAAATCGTGGATTGCTAGTATCAGCGTGGAGGTGTTATTTTTATGCCCATAATGAGAGTTAATAAGACAAAAAATTATACGGTAATGAGCAATTACCATTTAAGGGATAAACAGTTAAGCCTTAAAGCCAAAGGTCTGTTGTCGGTTATGCTTTCGCTTCCTGATGAATGGAATTACTCAATCGCTGGCTTGTGCGCGATAAGCAAGGAAAGCGAAACATCTATCAAGTCAACCTTAAATGAGCTGAAACAGTTTAATTATATGGTTGTCACAAAGAAAATGCCTAACGAAACGGAAAGTGGCAGGATTGAATATGTATATGATATTTTTGAGCAGCCGCAAAAACAAGAGGTACAAAAACAAGGGGTAGAAAATCTAGGGGTTGAATTTCTAGGGGTAGATTTTGTAGGGCAATTAAATACTAAAGAATTAAATACTGATGAAGAAAATACTGAAATATTAAATACTGAAAATAATATGTATGCTTTTTCTAAAGAAAAAGTGTGTAATAATATGTATGCTTCTTTTCCAGAGGAAAAGGAAGTGTGTGCCTCAAAACCAAAGAAAAGCAGATACATACCTGATAACTATACACAGGAACAATTAAGGGAACACATAGAGCCTGTTATAAGAAAACGCATTAGTGAGTGTGCCCCTAATATTGATGTTGACCGCACGACTAATAGCCTATTGGATATTATATGCGAATTTTACAAAGAGTATTATGAGCATTTTGGACATAGACACAGAATATTATCAGATAAAGCATATGAGAGAGTTGCGGACAAATTTTTAAGCCCTCCCGATTTAATGGACAGTTACGGCACTGATGTATATTATGACCTTATGGAGCGGTATTTTGAGGTTGAGTATAACAAACAGGGTAAGTATGGAGGCGAAATTGAATTGAGTTTGTCACACTTTATGTCTGATGAGATAAGACGCAATCTGTTTTTCCAGACTTGCTACTGATATCGGTAAAACTGGCAGGGATAGAGATGTACACTCAACAAGCGGTAAGCCTTAACCGTTTCTCTGCCATTTTTATAAATTAAGGTGTTTTACAGGAGGCGGTAAAATTATGGAAAGCATAATTGATACTATCACAACAAAGCTTGAGCAGGATTTTAGGAAAGAGTACGAAAAGACTATATCATCTTTAGAAGTTGCGGAGATGATAGGAAAGCAGCACAATGACTTACTTAAAGATATAAGAAGATACTGTGAGCAATTTTCACGGGGGAAAATTCCCTCGTCAGATTTTTTCATAGAAAGTACATATCTAACGGATAGGGGGAAGGAATATCCATGTTACGATGTAACGAAAAAAGGCTGTGAGTTTATAGCAAACAAATTAACAGGACAAAAGGGGACAGAATTTACAGCAAAATACATAAATCGCTTTCATAAAATGGAAGATTATATTAGACAAGACTATAAGCCACGACTTGAAGATATAAATAAAGCTGCTGAGATTTTAGGAGGCGCATATCGTGATGCAGGAGCAGATAACCGATATATCGCGGTACTTGTTGGAGATATATACAATGAAAATGGTATGAATTTACCTTTACCACCAATAATAATGGACACACCTAAGCTATATGACCAAACAATGATAGCCAATGAAGTAGGTATGATATCTGCGTCAGGTCAGCCACATAAACAGGCAGTAGGAGCTATCATAAAGGAATTGAATATATCAGAAAGTGATAAAGTTGCTACACCATACACAAATCACGGACATAGTGGCGTTAATATACAATATAAAGAAAGTGTCGTAAATATGGTTAGAGAGTGGCTGAAGGATAATAATTATCCTGATATGATTGAAAACGATAATAAGAAATATAAGGTTTGTTACAGATAAAAGGAAATAAGGGGTAGTGAAAAAGGTAAGTTGATAATATTTGCTTACCTTTTTAGGTGTGGGGAAAATTTCCATATATTTTATTTTTGAAAATAACTATTGACATTTGTGCGTGACATAAATTATAATAAAGGTGTGACAAGAAAGGAGGGCACATAAATGTCACCAGTAGGCAGACCAAAAGCGGAAAAACCCAAGTCTAAAAGATTTAGTATTCGTCTTGATGATGAAACTGAAAGAAAACTTGAAATTTATTGTAAAGAACGCAATATCACAAAAGGCGAAGCTATAAGGCATGGAATACATCTGCTTTTGCAAAACAAATAGAGCGTTACACCCTCGACAAGTGAATAAACGCTCTATCAACACAGAAAGAAGTCTAAAGAAGTCTTTCCGTATGAAATATTGTATCATATGGGGTGGCTTCTTTCAAGTACGGTTTTTTGAAGGAGGTTATTTTTTTATGCGTAAAACAACAGTACCGCAGAGGGTACAGGCGTTCTTAGACAAGAACCCCAAGCCTGCACAGATTATCGCCGAGGATATGAAAGACATATACAGCCTTGGCGATACCTTTGACATCATCAACACAGCTTTTTATTACGGCTATATGCGTGGCATACGGGCTAAGAAAGGCGGTGCAAAGGTATGAGCAGGACAAAGAGAAAGCTGTTAAAGCTTGTACTGAAAATCGAGCGCGAAGATATACTGGAATATCTATATATTTTTGTGTCTGGCAAATTAGAAGGAATACCGTTAAAGCAAGACGTGAGCGAGACTGACAAGCTGCGTGACAATATCAGTGGAATGCTGTCAAAAATCAAAAGGAAAGATATCCTGAATTATATATATATTATTGTATCGGATATTCTTGCAGAGCAGGGGATTTGCCAGTGAAAAAAGAATTAACATTTGAACGGCAGTTCAATAAGATTCAGGACAGAATTGCAGATATCCTTATAGAACATCAGCGAAAATGCAAAATGTCAAACTTAGAAATGTCAATCCAGTTGGATATATCTTCAAGGGAATATGACAAGCTGATTGATACAAAATACCGCAAATATGGCTGTAGTTTGTATGTGCTGTACAAAATTATATTTAATACTTCAATTACTTGCTGTGACATTTTCAAGTAATTTTAGAAGTTGGGATATAGTAAGTTATTTCTATAAAGGCATATCAAAATTTTAGTATATCCTTTTAAACAGTCAGGAGGCCAGGTAGTGAGATGAAGAAGTATTTTGAAAGACTGTCGGAGCTTATATTAATGGAGGTGAACAGAAGAAACTGCACTTTTACATACTTTGCAGATATATGTGAAATATCAAGAGATGAGCTAAGACATATCATAACTTGTCAAAAGAATGATATCAGACTATCCACTCTAAAGAAGATATGCGACAACAGCGAGTTTGACATTGAAGATGTATTTGAACCGCGTACATTTGAGGACTACATCAGCACGATAATCGTTGAAAAAGACGGCGTAAAATACAAAATCCATTTAGAGAAAGCGAGGCAATATAAGTGCAATATGACAAAGCGGTAAAAATAATATGCAAGCGGTTGTCTGATTCTATCCACAAAGAAATGAAAGTCCAAGGGATAAAAACTTATACTGTTTTTGCTGACTTTTGCGGAATATCTTTAAGTGAACTTAATACTATTATCGCACAGTATAAAAATGACATGAGGATGTCAACAATATTAAAAATCTGCGAAAATTCGGACACCATACGGATAGAAGATTTGTTCCGCCCTTTTGATGATGAGAAAACAGGTGAATGTACAATTTCATTAAATGGCGAAACATATGTGGGGACACTTAAAAAGCTTAAAAAGCCAAAATGTACACTGTAATATGCAAAAACAATAAAAATACGCATTGTAATACTATACAAAAGCATTTATACGGCGTATAATGTAGATATGCGGAAACACATACTCCTAGCTCGAACTATAACGAGGGCTGTTTGCTTTATGCAAACGGCTCTTTTTAAATACAAACTAAGTTTTTTAAGGACCGCTACTTCCTGTCTGAGCAATAGTCTTTATAAATGTAAAATTCGTTAAATAAAATCCGATTAAGGCGTAGCAGCCTCATTTCAAAATACACCGCTCACAACGCGCCTAGCAAGTCCAAATTCACGCAACAAGCAAATCATAGGCTAAACAATGAAAACGGCTTAGAAACGATTTTAGAGCGTTCTACAGACATATCCGTTAATAGAACAACCGTAAAGGTCTGATTGCCCCCTACGGTTGTCTTTTAACGGTACTTTTCTGTCAAAATTCAATAGCAGGTCTGCCCGTCCTTTTAAATTCTTCATTAAACTTCTCTTTTACGACATTAGCCATAGGTTGACCGTCTATTTCTATCGTATGTCCTGCGGCTACATCATCACACAAATCCCTAAAGTATTTGTTGTTTGATAATGCAGATGAAACAGCCCTGTATGTCGCGTTATATATAATGCTTTCCGTACCAGATGAATAGCCTTGCGAATACTCGTAATTACTGCTCTGCATTTCTGCCTGATTGCGTATGCTTGCATAGTTCTGATATGGAAGTGTCGGCGGCGCGGCTACGGCATAGTTATTAACTCCAATAGACTGAAAACTCTTTGCTAATGGCACACTTATAGCATTTGCTATATTTTTCATAGCTATACTGTTTGTTAGTGGCAAAACTGCTTCTCGCCCTCTCTCACCAATTTCAGCTATCGTAGTTTGGGTAACAAGACCACCCTTTGCAAGCCTTGGCAGACTGATTTTTGATATGTTGGGTATTGAAATGTCAATCCCTATTACATCTCCTATGCTTGTGACTACGCCATTAAAGCCATTAAGGAAGTTGTTTATACCATTGATTATAAAGTTTACCGCACCCTCAACAATGGAAATCACGCCGTTGAAAATCCCTTTAAAAACATTTTTAACGCCTTCCCAAGCCCTGCGCCAGTCGCCAGTGAATATGCCTGTTATAAAATTAATCACGCCGCTAAGAATGTCTTTAAAACCGTCTATTATGCCGCCTATCGTTTCAAAAACAGTTTCAAATGTCGGCTGTAGCGAATTTAAAAGAAATTCAACCACAGGGGATAAGACTTCCTCCCATAAAAATGTTCCAACATCTATTACTTTCTGTACAATAGGTATTACGGTTTCATTCAAAATGTCAAATAGCCCTTGTAACACTTCTGCTATAGTTTCACCTATTAACTGTACAACAGGAATCAATATATTCTGCCAGAACGAATTTAGGACATCTGCAATAAACTGTATAACAGGCGTTAAAACGCTTGAAATAAAGCTTCCGACAGGCACTAGTATATTGTTCCATAGGTTAGACAGTGTTGTCGTAAGCATAGGGAGTATGGTTTCTCCAAAATATTGTAGTGCAGGATTTAGCATATCCTGCCATATGCTGACAAACACATTGCTGATAAAATCGCTTAATGGCGACATAACTTCTTTTATTTTTTCCCAGCCACTCCTTAAATCAGGAAGTATATCATCCGTAAGCAATTCCAATAACGGTATCAGGTTTTCGCTTATTGTATTGGCTGCCTCTGAAAAACTGTTCTGTATATCCTCGTTTGTCGCAAAAGCGACTCCAAGCCCTGCTGCCAATACTGCCACTGCTGCAAGGACTGGAGAAAGTGATGTAAGAGATTGAGCAATGTTCCCTATTGTAGTCGGAACGCCCGCAAGTATGCCGCCTTCGCCAAACAATGAAAGAAAATTCTGAACGCCAAGCAAAACATCAGTAATTGCCGACACTGCTTCAAATCCTAAAATCGCAAGCTTTAATGCAATAAGACCTTCCACAATTAATTTAAGAGTATCAGCAACATTCTGGGCTGATATATTGTCCATCCATTTGCCGAGCCTGTCCAAAAATCCCTCGAACGCTTCGGAATTAACAAAATTTGCAACCGCATTTGAGATGTCGCCTATGAATATTATCAAACCTTCACCTACGCGCTCCGCAAACGGTTCAAGGTGTTTCCAGAGTTCTGCCAGATTGTTCCTAAGCGCCTCCCAGTCCACAAGATTGTTAAAGTCTTCAAATACCTTTATAAGGTCGGGCAGCCCTTCTTCAATAGTCCATTTTCCCAATGGCAGCAGGACATTTATGTAAAAGTCTGTTAAAACACCCGACAACGCATCTACTACGGGCTTTAGTGAATTGACATACCCTAATGCTGTAGATAATAAAGGCGAAAAGTCTAGGTTTTCGGACCATACCACCGTAGCGTCAGCAGCTTCCCTTATATGCCCCGTAATAATTGCCAAAATATCGCGTATTCCTTCAAGTATGTGTTTCCCTGTTTCATTCTTAGACCACGCTTTTTCAAACTGTGACGCCAGATTTGCAGCCACCTGTCCAATATCTCCAGCTATATGAAGGATATCCTCAAATATCTTTGTGGTTGCGTCCTGCTGCCATACAGACATAAAATCTTTCCATACGGTTTTGGCAAGAGATCCAATATTCTTAAAAGCTTCGCTCCATGCGCCAAGAACATATTCACCCTCTGCTGCCCACACGCTTGATATGGGCTTAAATATGTCTTTTAACGTCCTCATTATTTTGTCCGCTGTTTCATTTGTGCGGTTTTCCATATTTTCATATGCCTTGTTCCACTCGGCTTCGTATTCGGCAAGTGCATCCGCGATATCTCCCGAAAGGTCAATCCCTCCAATACCGCCGCCACCGCCAATTTTTGCGCCAGTCATTTCTTCGGGCATGGTGATAACATTAAGCTCATCAAATGCTCTTATCTGCTTATTCAGTTTTTTAGCCGCGCCAGAAGCATTGTCCAAACCTTCATGCAAATCTTCTGCGCCTTATTCCAAGCCTTCAAATGTTCCCGCCCCTCCGCCGATTCCGCTCTGCAGGTCTTTTAGCCAGTTATCGCCAAACAGCTTAAAACCCAGAACACTAAAAAGCCGTCTTAGTACCGTTACAAATGCATTTACATATGGCATAACAGTCTTTATAATTGGCAGGAACAGATTGCCTATAATTCTCCCCAGGTCTGATATCTGCTGCTTTAAAAGCCTGTACTGGTTGCTTACGCTCATCATTGTGTTTGCCTGGTCGCCCCACGCTACAGCCGACTGCCTGAGCATTGTGATAACGCGGAGCTGCATTTTTTCTGCCTGCGTCATTTCCGATACAGCCTTTGAAAGCCCAATCCTGTATGCCTCTGTCTGTAAAGTGGCATTGGTTATGTCGATACCATAGCTGTACATTGCCCTGCTCTGCCCTATCAGACCGCTCTGAAAGTTTGACATGACGGTTTTCAAGTCTTTATTGAATAAAGATGAATAGTCTGCCGACAACATGGACAGGGCTTTTGTTGTGTTTATGCTCACATCGCCAAGCACCCCCATTGAATTTGATACTGACATTATCCTTGCCTGAAAATCCATAAGCTGTGACACGTCAATCCCAAGCCCTATATTGTCGGTCATCATAAGTTCCCCGCTGTCGCCTATCTCGTAGCCTGTCATTTTTTTGTTTAATTCCTTCAGCTTTTCAGAAAATGATGCGGCGTAGCTTTCCGCGCTGTCATATCCAAACTGCTTGTACATTTTTCCGAAGTCGTTGCCTATCTTGTCCAGAGCAACATTCCAGTAGTTGAATGTTTCCGAATAATCCATTGAACTCTTTATGGAGCTCCCTACCGCGCTAAAGGCTTTTGTAACAGCTTTGAGCTTTACATAAACGCTCGCAAGCGATGATGCCATTGTGTCTGCGCTTTTGGCAGCAGTTTTTGTCTGTGTTCCGAATACTGACAGCTTTTTAGCCACATTATTCAATTCTGTAGATACGCTTTTCGAGACTTGACCAAGACCGTTAAAAGAAAGCCGTGGAACTAGGTTTGAGGTGCGCCTTAGTGTGCTGTCCAGACTGCCAAGCTGATTTTCCAGCCTGCTTATTGAAGCCGTTGCAGCGTCCATTGAGGCAGAAATCCTCACTTCCAGACTAGCTATTTCCATAGAAATCATCCTCCCTGATATATAAAAAGACACCAGGCAGAGCTTAATTTCTAAGCTCCATCTGGCGTCTTGCGCTCTAACGTTGTTTAGTTGTCTATATTACTGTATTATCTGAAAGGCTTTATTTTGTTGTAATACTGCCGCTCAATCTCGCGCCTCTTAAATTCAATTGGAATAACAAACCGCGCCACAATTTCAACGCATGCAAGATTGTCGCCCTCGTATTTTGTAATCTCATCAATCGAATTTACATCAGGATATTTCGCCTGGTAAAGCTCCTCCGCCTCTTTTAATGTTGACGCGGTCTGCTGTGTTAAAAGCGAAAGCACATTTTTCATCAAGTCGCAGTATGCATTCCGCCGATTTATTATAATGCTACCATTAGGCTGGAATACCGCTAGTAATTTTTCAAATGTTCTCTGCGACATATGCGGGTACTGGATTTCATAATCACATACTCGCAACTTTTTGAAATCTTTTACAACTATTCTTGGATCGTAATACGGCGAATTCGATTTTTTTGCTACCATAGATATATGCCCCCTATTACCGAAAATATATTTGCTATAGCCAGCAGACTTAAAAAGTATAAGCCCACATTCTGATTTTTGTCTGTTTTGTGCTTGCTTTTAACGGAATATGTCACTGCTAGGACTAACAGATTTGCCAATAGCAGCACCGTTAATAAAAAACATTTTATCATTATTCTCCTCCGTTTCCTGTGTCGATTAAAAAATAGTGTTCCTGTCGTGAATTGCTTGTGCGGCAGCGGAATTTAAGTCCATGTATCACTTCGCCGCCGTACAGCATAAACTGTTTTTTGCCACAGGTCGGACATCTAATCCAATTATCGCGGATTATTGCTTTTTTTAAAGTTTTCATTTACATTCCTCTTTTGCTTTTTATGAAATATCATACGCCTGGCAGCAGTCTGTTTCCATTGGCAGATATACTGTTGGACAGCCTTTGTTTTTCAAACCCAGATATCTTTTTAAATCCCCGTTGAGACGCCGACGCCGCAGAGAAAGCGCAGGATAGATTTTAAACAGCGCTATCTGGATAGCGGATTTTGAAACTTTATGCTCTTTGCTCAGCGCATTGCAAAATTCTGTTTCGAGAACGTACCCTCGGTCTTCTATTAGTTTTAATATTTCCGCCCGCACAATGCCTTCTAAATATTCTTCAAATATCATATCTTCACCGCCTCCTGCTCTATTGCCAGCTTGTCTGTAATTGTTTTGATTCGAGTTTTCATTTCTTCTGGAATTTCATACCACAGCATTCGACTGAAGCTGCTGTCGTTAATTCCCAAGCACTCTGCGACTTGCCAAAAATAAATTTTCCTATCCCTTATATAATCCCTAATTTCACTGTTCCGCATATGCATTACCTCCAAAAAATGATTGTTTTTGTTATTGCTATGATTGCATTATAATCGATTTGGAATTATAATTCATTTATAAAACGTAAACCATAACGTAAACTTTTTTGAGGTATAATAATGAATTATATAGATAAAACAGAAGTACCAACACCAAAACTTAATGTCAATACTAAAATCAGCAAATGGGACAAATACGAATTTGTTGAAATAAATAAAATGAAATTTATTCGCGGTTACAACTCAGAATCTATTGGCAATAGTAAATTATTTGAATATAAAATAATAAATACACCAGATATATTATTCAAACTTTTACTATTACATCAAAAATTAAATGTAAAATTTCATCATATGCAAAAAAAAATTTCTGACGAGTTATCAGATGATGATATTGAAAATATTCTAAATTTTTGTAAATTATACGGATTACCTTTTTGGGGAAAAAATCCAACTGCCAATTTCTGTATAAATCAGGAACATAATAAATCAAAAGATATTGCATTAAATACAATTATTCACCCTATAATTCCATTTGCAAATGAGAATTTTTTTCATATAGCCTCATTTATACAATGTCTGTACTGGCTGAAAACTGATTTTTTAAGAATTGTTGTCGCAAATAATTGGGAAGATGACATAAATATATTTCATCTATTAAAAAGTGATGATAAACAACGTATGGCAAATATCCACGCTAGTCAATCCGAAAATAAACAAACCATGTTATTTTTGCCAAATTTGAATCCTTATGTAACATATTGGGATGATGAAAAAATGTGTCTTGTTCTGAATTGCGAAAATATTATCCATTTTTCTACCTATCAACTTTGTTTATTACAACAAGCGCAAGATTACTCAGGAGGATATATTAAAAAGTGTCCTAAATGCAATCAATTATTTGTGGCAGCAAAACCTCAACAGAAGTATTGCAAAAATCCTTGTACTCGACAAGCGTACTATTCTTTAAAACGAAGAAAAAAATAATAACCATTGTTTTAACAGATGCCAATATATGCAATTAATTTTTGTATAACTTTTGTCACGCACATCTATTTTTATACAACATTACGAGTATTCAAAAATTTTGCAAACCCTTATAAAATAAGCTCGGACAGGTAAAAATGCTATTTCGTCCAGGTCGAAATCCAATAATATGATTGGCAGCAGACATAATAATTTGCCCTTTTTGATTTTTGAAACAAATTTTAAACCAGGTCTTTTTGATTTTTCGAAACAGAAAAAGGCACTAAATAGCTCCCTGTGGCATTTTTCCTATAGACCCCTAGGGGGGGGTAATATTCATGGCACTAATATAATAAAAAAGGAGCCGCGCTATAAAAGCAGCTCCTTATATTTATTTCGTTTGTGCTATCGAGAATAAGGCATCTTGTAAAATTTTAGAGAAATTAATATTATTTTTTTCAGCAAAAGTATTGAGCCATGCAGGGATTGTCAGGTTTTTCCTCACTGCCTTATCACCATACTTTTCAGCATAGCTATCAATGTCAATCAGGATTAAATTTACCATATTTCCTTCCTCTGTTGATACGCTATTATATGGAGTTGCATCGGGAATTTTTCTCCCATCCTCTAGCTCTCCCAGAATCCAGCCGCTTGCCGCGTCAATTCCCATTTCAATGGCTTCTTCTAAGCTGTCTCCTCCAGTCACGCACCCTGGCAGGTCTGGAAACTCCACTACATATCCCCCGCTACCGTCAGAAAATGGTTTTAGTATTGCTGGATATACTAACTTCATATTATTCTCTCCCTTCTTTAATAAGCAAATTTTATAGCCCCGCCTGATTCATTATTGATTTTACAATGTCTGGGTGTATATCTTTGCCTGCGTGTTCAGGCACTGTCACTTTACCAGCTTTTGTTGGGTGCAGGTACTGATGATGTGAGCCTTTTTGCTTTACTTCATACCATCCGTCTTTTTTTAATATTTTATCAACTTCCCTGAACCTCATTACATTTGCCTCCCAAAATTATTCGCTTCTTCTGTTTTGTTATCTTTAATTATATTATACTGCGTATTATGCGCATTGTCAAATAAATTATGCGTATTATGCGTATTTTTTTAATAAGCGTACTTTATACAAATGAGCCAACTTCCATTTTCACTTTTTAATGAAAAAGTACCGCAACCCTTTAAAATTACGATACTTTAAATTCACAATATATACTCGCCTTAACACTTTTTCAACGGAAACAGCTTAAACAATTTTTATCATATTTCCAAAGCCTGTATAAAAACAGCCTTTTTTAATTTTCGAGGCTAGAAAAACCACCAACCACGCCACTGTAAAATTTTCACATAAGACCCCCAGGTATGCCTCTCAATCTGCCTTCAATTCCCTTTTATATTTATAAAATGTATTCCTTGCAAGCCCTGTCAGTGCCATACATTCCGTATCTGATAAAGGACCGCCAAAGTCTTTACTGTATTTCTGTATTTGCTTTTTAGCCTCTACAGACTTCTTCGTTATTAGCTTTGTCCCTTGTTTCTGGCCTATCTGCTTGCCATTCAGTCTTGCCGTTTCTATGCCCTCCCTTGTACGCTGGTGTAAATCCTGCACTTCTTTTTCTGACTGCTCAAATGCAAGCCTTATCTGCTCTTTGGCAAGCTCCATAAGATATTTGTTTACGCCTTCCAGAATATAATCTACATTTGTTCCCGTCAATGTTATATTATTCTGCAATGCTTTCTTGTATGTGCTTGTGTTGATATGCGGCTCTTTCAGGAATACAAGTTCTATACCACCATTATAAAGCTTTTCATATAGGCAGAAACCTTCCTCCGCATCTCTGCTCATTCGCGATACACTGTCAAATACTATGGTATCTCCTGATTTTACTTTCTTATACAGCTTATTCCATTCAGGTCTGTCCTGTTTTGTTCCTGTATAAACTTCCGTTATAATAACAGCATTATCATATGCAGCCTTTATATTTCTAATCTGCCTGTCAATGCTCTGCTGCCTTGTGCTTATTCTGCAATATCCGTACACACACATATATATAGCACCTCTTTCTGTATTTATTCTAACGAACGTCTGATTTGATACTAAAATAATACTACTTATTATTGTTGTTGTCAATAACTTTTGATACAATTTTAGCATACATTATTTTTGATACTATATTATGTGTATGTAAAGCACTGTCTGGTAGCAGGCGTGATTTTAAAAACTGTAGTTACTGCGTTTTGCTTTTTGATAACTACACTCCCCATTCACTCTTTAACTGATTAAGTACCTGCATTTCTCTTGATGTGTCTGTGTCAGGATTCGCGTCAGGGTGGAATTTCTTGGAAAGCAGCCTATAAAACTGTTTTAATATGTCCTTATCTGTTTCAGCACGACTGATTGAACTGCTGCCCTTAAAATATTTACTGTAGTTACTATAAAATTCTTCCTGATAACTACGGCTTTCCTCCTCATATTTGATACGGCGCTTATATTCGCTTTTCACCTTTTCCAGATATTCAGGATTTTTCAGCTCTCCAAACACATCATAGCATTTGTCGTATTCGTCCCCGCTGGCTTTATATTTGCTCATAAATTTATTCCGTCTGCGGTTGTGTTCGTTAATAATCCCTATATGCTCCTGATGTGTCCTGTATTCTTCTGTTTCCAAAAATTCACTGCGTATGCGCTCCGCAAGCAAATCTGTCTTTTCTTCAATAATTTGATACAGCTCCCCTTCGTCTGCCATCAACTCATCCGCTATCTTCTTTATCTTACTGCTACAATAGTCATACGCTGAAACCAATCCTTCTGCAAAATCATAATAATTTACTGTACATAAAGCATACTGCTTCTTTTTGACCTTTCCATCTTCCCTGTAGCTGCTATGTATGCTTATGCGGTATGCTTTCATTATCGGTCTGTCAAATTTTTCTTCACCATAGAAATAATAATAATGCCCCATATCTTCCCCATTAAAAGACATTTGCATATAACTTGATTTTAATTCTTTTGCATATCCGTTTTTATTTGGCTTCTTCGTTTCTATCTCCTGAATAACACAGAACACAAGCGCCTCCCTGTAGTTACTACATTTATATTTATGATAACCACATTATATCATAATTACTTATGCCATAACCTATTATGAAATACAAACATTTCCGCCTGTTTCGGTAACAGGGCAGAACTGCGGAGGAGTATGTCCGATTAGCATAACACTATAGGAATTTTTGTTTGTCCGTATAACCTGCAGATCGATAAATTCTCCTTTTTTGTATTCTAGTGGCGCAGACACTTTAATTTTATCGGTCTTGTCACTGTTTGGCCACAACTGGACAATTAAATCATTCTCAATAATATCCAGTATTTTATGTGTTGTCACAGAATTAATATGTCTTGAAAGTGTTGTTTTTTGAATCTCTTTATATTGCTGCATAACGTTTTTTTACCTCTCTTTCATAGAAATAATTCAATAACCTTTGATTTTCCAAGCTATAAATGACTTTAAATTCGTTTAATAGCTGCCACTCTTTATTAGTTTTGGTATATGTTTGGCTTTAAAAGTTCATTGTTTTGTGCCTCAATTGTTTCTTGTGTCAAATTTTCATCGGTAGTAAGCAATTCTCTTTTGGGTTCATCCTCCAATAATCTTGCCTGGATTTCTTTCATAGTGAGTTCCTTATGTCCCACCTCTTTAGGCTCTACTTCAAGTTTAAATTCAGACGTATTTTTGTAAGAATGATTATTCGCCAAGTCAAAAACCGCAATCATAGGCTGTATTTGTCCATGAAAAGCAGCCTCTTTCTTCGCCGCGCAAATTCCACCTTTGATTAGCCCTATAAACTGTTTCCATGGCTCTCCCCTCGTTCGCTCATAGTTACATATTGTAGAGCGAACTATTCCAAGGAAAGTACACCAGCCTTCAATATCTATCATAACTTTCTTTTCAATTCCACTTTCATTAATTCTTTGCACATACTCTAAATAATCAATGGTGGCTTTCTTAAATTCTTCAAACCCTTGCCTCGTTTCTGGAAATGTCGCTGGTCGGCCAGCTTTTATTGTTTCCAGTAGAATATTTGTAACTGCTGCCACATTGTCGCTGTCTGTCAAATCAGGCGCATATCCTTTACGCTTGTAGTTCTTTTCTTTGATTTCCAATAGTCACACCTCTTTCTTTGAATTATTTTACAAATCCGTAATCTAAGGTTTGCAATTTTGCAATATACATTCTTTTTTTCGTGTATAAATATTCGTTGTACTTAATTTTAAATTGCTATCCCGCACCCCCTTCAATTAAATTCCTCCATATAGTCTAACAGCAATGCCGCCTCTGTCCTTGATAGCCCAACTTCATCAAATGGCACTCCGTCGGCACTTTGAACTTTGACGTTTAAGGTTATTCCCTCGTCATTCCTGCTCAACGTAATCTCTTTCGTGTAAAGTGCGCCACCTGACTTTGTTGCCCCACAACAAATTTCACTGATTTTAAAATCCTGTTTCCCGTTCATACTTCTTTTTCCTTTCTACCACAATGTTTTTTGTGAGAGCTAACCTTTTACGGCATATCTTTTTTCTCACATTTATATATGCAATATCAGTGAAATTTTTTTATAAAATACTGTATGTTTTTACTCCTGGTCCGCAACCTCCACTTCATTATCTAACATTTCAAG
This sequence comes from Candidatus Gastranaerophilales bacterium, assembly GCA_947630355.1. Classification (GTDB taxonomy): domain Bacteria; phylum Cyanobacteriota; class Vampirovibrionia; order Gastranaerophilales; family Gastranaerophilaceae; genus Avigastranaerophilus. Next base: position 19,996 of record CANRHJ010000003.1, read on the forward strand.
CTTTTCAAGCACCGCCCTCAAAGCCTTTGCCTCATCAACGGTCAGTGATATGCCTTTTAGTGGTATTTTATCGCCGTCCTGCTGCTTCCAAGTTCTCAAATCAAGCTGTGGTTTTCCCCCATTCCAGCTCACAATCGTTAATTCTTTTGAATATTTTCCTGCTTTGGAAAGCATTCCTATCTCTTGTTTAATTTCAAATGTAAATTTACCCATGTCCTTCCTCGCTTTCTCTTAAAAATAAAGTTCTTCATTAAAAACTATAAGTTTGTCATTATATTGGAGAGAGAAAAGTGGGAACGTTATACCGAATATCTCCATAACGTTCCCCTTTTCTTTCAGTCAACATTCTCTACTATAATCAAGGGGTAACCATTACTGATTATTTTGTATTGTTCTTTAATCGCTTTATTTGCCCGAATTTTCTTTAATCCGTAGCTGTCAAGTATTTCATTTATACTTCGCTTTAGCTGTATATCCGCCATTTTATAGCCTGTTCTGCTGCCAGCTTCATTTATTACATTTGCCTCTGTTGTATATCCTAATTTTTGTATCTGCTCCAAAACAATACCAGATAAAAGCAGTGTCATTTCATTAGATTTCCTTGTTGTGGTGCGTTGCATTTCTTTTCCTGCCTTTGTGGTAAATGTGGCGGTTTGGGGGTATAACTTTTTTGCCATTGCTGCCCCTTCGTTTCGAAAAAACAATTCATAAGAAATGCCATTCAAACGATAATTCTGATTCTTCCAGCGTTTACCCTGTGCTTCTATAAACTGTGTCCGCCGATAAACCCATGAGGGTATTCTATAGAAGTTCGTATGACAATGTTTTTCACCTGTCCGCTTTGCATTTGCTCGGTTTAATAAACGCTGTGGTATCTCGCTATCTGGTACAATTTCAAGCATTCCATGGTAAATAAGCATCTTCACATATTTGCTCACCTTATCAATGCTACTTTTTCCTGCCGCTTTCGCTAATTGTCTAATAGACATAGTAAAGATTATGTTCTGTTCACTGTTTTCTATTGGTTCAGGAAAGATATTGTTTCTTGCTATGTTCAAAGTTTGCAAATATATCAGCGTGGCGTTTCTTGTGGTCTTAGCGGCAGTGGGGCATATCTCAGAAAAACTATTCCCAGCCGCAGAAGTCATACAAGAAATTATGCTGTCAATGTTTGCTGTTTGTTCTTTGCTCCATGCCGTTTCTTTTACCTTCAAATTATAGATAGCTTTGATAAACTCAAAAGCTCGATATTCACTTCTTGCATCTTGCAATGCTTCTATAATTTGCTTTACATTCATATTCACATCGCAATTTGTGCTATTGCATTTATACCGTTGGTTTCCGTACTTATCCCGAAAAATGCTTGCACTTGGGTGCTCATCAGCATGGAATATACAACAAAATGATTTTGGGGTATCTATCTCCAACAGTTCCGCAATATCCAGTTCAGAATAAACATATTTCAAAAAATCTTCTGAATTGTCAAAAATCCTTGTTTTTCTGCTACCTAAACGATTCTTTAATTCTTCAATGTTTCCCATTCTTATTAAGTCAATATTGCTGATAGAATGGGCTTTTTTCGGTTTATCGTATAACGTTCCCCTTTTCCTCTGCTCCATTTTCTTGCTAGGGGCTTTTATTTTTGGCGTTTTCGGCAACAGTGGCATAATTTTTTCAATACTGTTTATTTTTTCCGTATTCGTCAAAATAGAAGGCTTGTCCGTTCCGAAAAATAGCCTCGCTGGATTCCTGCATTTACTATCTGCTGCCGCTCCGAAAATATTTGTCACATAATCTGCCACCTGATGTCTCAGCTCCAGATTAGTAATTGGCATATCCAACAAAAATAAAATTCTGAATTTCCGTAATGCTGGACTGTCTGAAAATGTCGGATATATGAAGTTTGCTGTCAATCCTGCTGCCCTTGCCTTTTCTACGGCTTGTTCTGGCGTCAGACGGCTACTTTCTGGTATCGGTTCTTTACCTTTGGCATTGTCAATGTCCACAGCGAAAATTTGTTGTGAAATAAAGCCTGAGTCCGAATTTCCCCTTATGGCTGCCGCCCTGAAACTTCCTCCAGAACATATGACATTAAAAAGCTCCAGTGCTTCTATCTCTTGTGGTTTTTCAAGATTGCATTGTATTTTTCTGACCTGTTCTGGATTTGGTTTTGCCCTGTATTTCGTTCTGTCCATGTTGCAAACCATTTTCATGCTTTTCACTTCCTTTATTCCTGCTGCTTAAAACTTCTTCTACAAACCGATTCCAGTTCGGCATATCCGCTTTATTCGTTTCCTGTTTCCCCATTGACTTTCCCTACTTTTTGTTGTATTATATTTATAGTCACTAATGTATTTTTTGTATTTGTGCCTATATTTATTATATAATAAATAAGCGTAAAAGCACAATAATAATGGAATAGGAACATTTTTATTGTAACTTTACTATTTTATTTGCGACTGTAAAAAGGAGGGTTAAAATGTTTAGTGAAAATCGAGACAATGACAGAAATAAGTATGATGATATATTAATGGATTTTTCATTGCATAGTGATATTGATATTGATAAAAATACTTTTCTTGCCATTGAAGATATCGATAACCGACAATGGATATGTTATTCTTCATATACTGGAACATATACTATAAAACCATTCGGTCACATTACCGCTGATATGATTTATGAATGTCTTTCAAGGCTTAAAAATGATGTACACCATAATAAACTAATGGAATGGTATGATGAAATAGGTTTTGAATATGATGCGGAAACAGGAGAAAAAGACGCCGAATTTTTAAAGCCCTATATTCTTCAGTTGCAAGATGTTATTTTAAATTTAGGCAAATATAGAAAAGATCCAGCTAAAGCAGAAATGAAAGCTACATTACTTGAAGTATGGAAAATATACCGCAATGCAAAGCATTTTTCCACTTGGAAAGATATTATAAATTTATCAGAAGATACAGAGGAAAACCATAAGAAAAAATTAGGCATTTACACACAAGAAGATATTGAAGATATTAAGAAGATAGTTAAAGTCAATCATGCATCTGCTATTGAATTAAACAATAATATGTATAATATACATATTAAAAAATTTTTCTGTTTTTGTGACTATGTTACATTTTATGACAATAACAATGTTCCTTTAATCGGACGTGGATATATAGCACGCACTCCAGGAGATATGTTTGCTGCTGACTTATACCATGTGCTTGTGTCTGGACTTGCTGGAACACCTCGCCTTTGCCCTCGGTGTGGTCATATATTCTACCCTAACAATAAATCAAAGTATTGTGATGATTGCAAAAAAGACTCTCCGTCTATCAGGAATGAAAAAAGGCGGCAATCTGTACGCTATTACCACAAGAAAGTATATGACAAAATTACTCAATCGAAAAAATATGATGATAATTTTAGAAATGCTTTTATGAATGAATCAAATTACTATTGGGATATTGTGCAAGGTAAAGAAGTTATTGTAAATCCCTTATATAAAGAACGCATAAAGACAGAAACACAGTATAAGAAGTGGCTTGAAAAAAAACTGATTAGCCTATAAGAATTACCACTGCGGCCCTTAAAGGCTCCTGCAGGGGCTTTTTATTTTGCATGGCTGCTTTTGGTACTTAATAACTGTATGTAGTACCTACTTTTCAAAACCACCCCTACGCCCTCTTATTTGCCCCCATTTTGCCCTTAATTCGTTTTAATAATAATTTCCTTATCTACCGTCAAAAAGTCGCTCTATGGGGCTTCTACGCGGCTGGTGTAGCCTGCTACTATATCATCAAATGGTTAGACAGTTAACACATGGGCAACTAATAGCCTACAGGGTGCTTTGCCAGTATAAAAGAAAAAAAGAATCCCCATACTGTACGCAACTACGGTTCGGGGGTTCGTTTCTTTGTCCACATGGACTTGTCTTTGCTTTTTGCCTACTGACATTATAGCATATGCAATTTCAGATTACAATATACATTCCCCTGGATGCTCGGCGGCTTACTCTCCTAGCAAGCACTGCCTATGGATGTCCATACGCCAATTTGTGGCTATCCGCTCCAGCTATCCAGTAGGAAGAAAATTCCCCCTTACCACCATAAAGCAAAAATACACTTCTGATAGTGTTTTACTGTCAAAAGTGCTTTTGCGTTACTTTTCAAAAAGTAACAAAGGCTATTCTTCCGTATTCCAATGTGCCATATCATGCGATACCTGATTAGTTATATCAAGGTTCATCTGTTCCTTTGCATTGTAGAGCAATGTCAACATATAACTGGTAGGATTCTTGATCCGCTCTGTTTGCTCCTGATACTTTTCAATAGCATATATTATTTCTGAATAGGATAACTTCATCAGCTTGCCAATAACTACCATGCTGGGCTTGTCCTCTCCCGCAATCCTGATTGTGCTTTTGGTTGTGTTCATTGTCGTATGTAATATATCCATCACTGAATCAATATCCTGCTGCCGATATGGGTTATCCCGAACCATCACATCATAGTCAAAAAGCTGTTTAATTTGGTCGATTGTGTATCGCTCCAGGTCTTGACTTTTCGTCCCAGTGGTGCTATCGTTATTTGTAGGAAATATGTTTCGTTTAGTTTTAGTGCTTGTTTCTACTGTTACTTTGGTCGGTTCAGTAGATGCAAGCATCTTTTTTTCTTTTCTAAATACTTTCATTCCAGACGTTTCTACAATCCTTATTGCTTCATCCAAAATTACACTATTGATATTTTCTTTTAAGTTTTCTTTTGTTGAATTCCATATTATATCGCTATCAATCAGCATATATACATTACTGGTATTTCCGTTTTTTTTACTTACTCTGTTTTTCTTTTTCAAAAGCCCTTTATCAATTAATGTGTCAATAGTCCTTTGCACTGTTCTTTTACTAAATCCACATTTTTTTGATAATGTGGCAAGACTTGGAAAAGCTTTATTTCCGTATCGTAAAAGAACTATATACAATAATTTCTCATGTTCACTTAAAATTTCTTCGCTATCTATAATTGAATTTTTTATCATTGTAAAGGGGCTTACATCTGATTGTATTTCCAGCTTTGCCATAATGGCTCCCCCCTATTATTTTTGCAATTCAGATTCTTTTTTCAATTTATCTTGTATAGCTTCAATTACCCATTGTGCAAGCGTCTTTTCCTGAGCCGCGGAAAGAACTTTTAACTTTGTATGTAAACTTGTCGGTATTGGAACATTTAATCTTTTAATATCTTCAGGCATACAAAAAACTCCTTCTAAATTATTATTACATAGTTCTATATATTTTATAGTATATTTCAAATGAGTTTTTTTTCAAGTGTTTTTTTGAATTTTTTTTTCATTTACGCTATTTTTTTATTAAAAAAAATGCTTTTAATTCTTTATTTATGCTACTTTACAGGTACCCCTATAGTCACACTGACTATAGGGTATAGTCAGTATGACCATAGGCTATAGTCACACTGACTATAGGGTATAGTCACACTGACCACCTATAAATACTTCTTTAAATAAACTTTTTTATAAATATCAATCTTTCTTTCCTGATTGATTGAAAGAGTATAGTTCCCTTAGTATAGTTCCCTTAGTATAGTTAAATGTTCCCCCAGGACATAGCCTTTGTTCTGGCAGACTATAGCCTTTATTCTTATAGAACATACCCTTTATTCTGTGAGAACATAGGATAAACATATATTCGATATTAAAACACTGTAAAATCAAGGCTTTTCGGACTTATGAACAATTAAAAAAAGTACAAAATGTACTTTTAAATAATTTTAACTGGGTACGTTTATGGTATTTGTTTGGTACAATTATTTTATCTTTTAATGCCTTTATTAATCTGTCAGAATGATAGACTAATTGAATTTATATAATTGGTTTTATTTAGTGGGTATAAATTGACCGTTCCTGAATATGCAAATTGACTATTCTTGAATACTCAACTTGATTGTTTATGAACATGCAAATTGACCGTTCAGGCATAAAATAAGGCTTTGCAGTGTGTAGGCAACCGATTTTTGACTTTCAAAAGGTTATTTTTTTGCGATTGGCAGCAGCTCCTGGCGGTTCTGATCGGCGGCATAGGCACAAAAAAAAGAAGCTGCTCTATATGGCAACTTCCCTTTACTCAATCTTTATAATGTCCTTTGCATGAAAGAATTTCAAGTATTCTGTCATTGATACGGTAAATCAGGCGGTTACTGTCATCTATACGGCGGCTCCAGAATCCGGCATAATCCCCT
>CANRHJ010000004.1 GCA_947630355.1 Candidatus Gastranaerophilales bacterium
TATAAAAAAGTCCTGTTTTGGTACTCCGAGTGCCGCCAATATTACTCTCGGATTACTCTTTTTTATTTCTTTTATTTTTTCATTTTCTTCATCTTTATTAAAGTATCCGTTTCTTTTGTAACATATATTTAAATTCTTAATCTCATTTTTTAAATTCTCTTCAGCCTTATTGATGACTTCCTCTTTAGCACCAATTAAAGCCGCACTTAAACCATTTTCACCGCAATATTTGAGTATATCTTTAGCTATATCTACTCCGGCTATTCTTTCTTGATTTATATTCTTAAGCTTCAGGGCTATTTTTATACCTATTCCGTCAGCCAAAACCAAACTTGATTTTTTTATTATTTCGGAATAGTCATTGTCTTTTTCTGCTTGCTCTATTATTTCGGGATTAATGGTTATTATATGCATTCCTTCGTTTCCGTTCATTTTTTGCCGAATTAAAGATAATGCATCATTGTATGTTATTATATCTATGTTATAGCCTCGCAGCTTTTTTAAGTTTCTTTCCATTTTATTTGGCAATCGTATTCATCAGTTTTGCTTTCAGCTCGTTAGCAGAATCTTCATAACCTGTTCTGCCCATTAAAGCATAGGTATAGTTCTTTGATTGTTCAACTCCGGGCTGATTAAACGCATCAATATTATATAATGCACCTGTTATTGCCGTTTGTACTTCAAACATATATAACAGCTGACCCATATAATACGGTGTTATCTGCGGTATTGTTATTGTTACGTTCGGTCGTTTATAGTCTATCAGCGAAGCAATTGTTGAATCAATTTCCGCATTATACAATTGTTCCATCGTTTTTCCGCCCAGATAACTTATTCCGGTATACTCAAATATATTGGGAATTTCTAATCCTGAGTCAAAATTCTTTAATCTTAAGAAATTTATTATCTTATCATTTGGCCCTTCATTATATAATTGAATTTGCGAGTGTTGGTCGGTTACTCCCAACGCTTTTACCGGAGTTTGACCCGTATTTACGATATTATTATCTCTATCCCGTTCTTTGCCCAATGATTCCGCCCATAATTGGCAATACCAGTCGGCAATATATCTTAATCTGTTTGAATATGGCATCATTACGGATATATTCTTTCCTCGTTTCATATTCATTAAATAATGAATTAAGGCATTTTGTGCTGCTATATTATTGTGTATATCCGTATTTTTCAATGATAAATCCATGTCTTTTACACCTTGTGTAATTTCTTCTATGTCAATTCCAACAAGTGCAAAAGGTAACAGCCCCACTGCAGAAAATACGGAAAATCTTCCTTCCACATCATCAGGAATATAAAATGTTTTGTATCCTTCCTGATCGGATAACTGTTTTAATATGCCTATATTCTTGTCTGTGGTTGCTATCACATTTTTTCTGTAATCATCGCCGAGCTGCTTTTCCATAAGGTCCTTTAACACCATATATTGTGCCATTACTTCTGCAGTTGAACCGGATTTCGTTATTACGTTTACCAATGTCTTTTTTAAATCCAATATGTTTAACAGGGAATTCATCTGATCGGGATCTATATTATCCAGAAAAAATATTCTGGGGTAATTGTTCCTTTGTTCTTTTGTCAAATAATTCCAGTATGGAGGCAGTAAAGCTTCACAAACAGCTTTACCTCCCAATGCGGAACCGCCCATTCCGAGTATTAATATATTGTCAAATCTGCCTTCTACTAAGGCGGCATATTCTTTTACATACCATATTGTTTCTTCATTGTATCCTAAATTCATCCATTGAAGTTTTTGTCCGGGTTTATCTTTATTTGAATTTAATTCACATATTATTCTGTGTATTGTTTCACGGTAGTTATCAAATTCTTTATCAATGTTAAGTCCGTTTTCTTCGCCGATTATGTCTTTTTTTACATTTCGATAGTTTAATTCTATCATTTTCTCCTCGCTATATTAGGATATTTCCTGATTATGTGTTTTTTACTTTCGTATACAGGCGCAATCTTCCTTATTTTATTTGCGGTTTGCCTTGTAACGAACCGAGTCCGCTAATTTCTCGGATGTCTTTTTTTATTGTACATGCTCAATTAATTTTTTAAACATTTCTGCTTTAATATTTAACAATATTAAATTTTTAATGTACAATTTAACTATGAGAGAACTTGGATTTTTAAATATTATTAATAATACACTGTCCGATAATTCTTTACTTGGTGATGATTGTGCGTTCCTTCGTGATTTAAATATATTTGTTACGCAGGATACTTTGGTTCAGGATGTTCATTTTTCACTATACACTACAACTCCCTATCTGTTAGGCAGAAAATCGGTTAGTGTAAATCTGAGTGATATTGCAGCTTCGCTGGCTGTTCCGGAATATGTTTTTATTTCCCTATCCTTACCTTCATCAATTAAAGATTCTTTCGTCTCTGAATTTTACAGAGGTGTTAACGAAATATGTAATGAGTACAATATCAAGGTTGCCGGCGGTGATATAACTTCTGCCGAAAAAGTTATAATTTCCGTTTGTGCCGTCGGTAAAAAATCATCTCAATATATATCATCGCGTTCGTTTGCCAAAAAAGATTGGTATATACTTGCTGCGGGAAGTTATGGTGCCAGCAGCGCGGGGTTATATGCTCTTTCTGATTTCTTATATTGCGAAGATTTCTTAATTAACTCCCATCTTAATCCCCGTCCTTGCTTAAAAGAATCCGAAATTCTGCGTAATGTTATTAACTCAAATATTGCCGTTATGGATACATCTGACGGCTTGGTTGATGCTCTTTACAAAATAGCCGCAGCTTCAAAACATTCAGTATCCATTGATTTTAATAAAGTACCCGTTCATCAATCCGTAATTGATTTTTCGCTAAGAAATAATCTTGATTATAAAAAATTTGTTCTTTGGGGCGGTGAAGATTACGGACTTATCATAGTTGTCCCCGAAGATGTCTTTATGAAACTTGATACTCAAATCTTTGTTCCTATTGGAAAAGTTATCAACAAAGACTTTTCACCTGTTGTGAATATATTTTATCCTGATCGAAAAGAAATAATTACAAAAGAAATTTTTGAAAAAAATACTTTTAACCATTTTAAGGAAATTTGATATGAATAGCGTAATAATTACTGCCGGAGGTACATCATCAAGATTTAAAGGTGAAAATAAATTACTTTATGAACTTAATTCCAAACCGGTTATCTCGTATTCCGCAGAATTATTTAATTCACTTGATTATATAGATGAAATTATAATTTCATCAAATAAATCAATTTTTTCTGATTTGGAAAAGATGTTTGCGGGTTTGAACAAGGTCAGAATTATTGAAGGCGGACTTACGCGTCAGCAATCCGTTTATAACGGCTTGTGCGCTTGCAATAATCCTGATTTTGTTGTCATACACGATGGCGCCAGACCTTTTGTTACGGAAAAAATCATTAAAGATTGTCTTAATAAAGCTTACGAAACGAATGCAGCCATAGCTGCCGTAAAAACAATTGATACAATCAAAATTGCTGATGATAAAAATTTTATTCTATCTACTCCTAACCGTAATTCTTTATGGAATGCCCAAACACCTCAGGTGTTTAAATTTGACTTGATTTATTCTCTTCATAAAAAATATTGCAGCAGCAATTTTACGGATGATTCTCTCCTTTTTGAAGCGGAAGGACTGCCTGTATATATTGTCGAAAGTGAATATTCTAATTATAAAATTACAACTTTTGATGATATAAAAGCTTTCGAAAAAACATAGTTTAATTTAATCGGCATAAATGCCAAATATTGAGGTAACTGAACATGATAATTAAAACTGATTTAACTTATAGATTGTAAATAAAAATAAAATTTTATTAAATATAACGGCAAAAAAATAATTCTTGGTTGTTGTCATATATGTGGAGTGTATCGGATATTTATTTATGAACATAATAAGCGCAAAAATAGGGACAGATATTATAGGGAATACGGCTTCAAAGTCATTAAGCCGTAAAAATCCCGAAAAATCTACGACTAAAACATCAATATTTTATACAAATGATATTCACGGTCAAATACCGAAAATGGAGCGTTTGTTCGCCGCCGGGCTTCATCATCAAATTATTAATGAAAACACAGGCGCTGATTTCTTAAAACTTTCTTCAGGTGATACTTTTATAGGCTCCGATAATAAAAGAGATTTGGTAGCTTCTAAATATATAGATATGGCTAATTATGATGCAGAAACTTTGGGTAATCATGAATTTGATATTACTGCCTCCATTTGCGGTGATTTGCTTAAAAACTCCGATACAAAAGTTCTGGGTATGAATCTAAATTTCCCTGAAAATAATTCCGTACTTAAACAAAAAGTTTTACGCTCTTGTATTATAAACGGAAAAAACGGTGAAAAATACGGGATTATCGGTATACAACCTCCGGATTTAAACAAACGAATTAAAAATGATTCACTTCTTGAAGGAATTACCGTTGATGATTATGAGCAAACAAAAGTTGAGTTGCAGGAAGAAGTTGATAATTTAAGAAAACAAGGTATTAACAAAATTATTCTTCTCTCACACGGAGGTAATAAGTTTGAAAAAGATATTGCCGCATCAATTTCAGGTATTGATGTAATTTTAGGCGGACATTCACACGATTTGATTGAACACATTACTGAAGGTGAAAATTTGTTCTATTCTCCCGAAGGCGAGCCTGTAATTATTACTCAAGCAGGCAGGGACGGTAACCATTTCGGAGTTTTAAATCTTGAATTTGATGAAAAAGGCAGAATTATTTCAGCTCAAAATAATGTCTCCGAAACTAACTTGTTTTCTCCAAACTTAATTATGTCAAAAGTTGTTGACGGAATTATGGGGGAATCTCCTGTTATCGGTGAACTATCTTACGTTGATCCGATACCTCGTAATAATACAATCGAAGAAAATCCTTGGGGTGATTTTGTTTCTGATGCGCTTAGAAATCAATTGAACTCGGATATAGTTATTATTAATTCCGCTAAATTTAGAGGAAGTGTTGATTGCGGACGTATTACCGAACGTGATATTAAAAGTATATTCCCGTTTAATAATACTTTATATAAGGTAAAAATTAATGAAAAAGATTTGGTTGATGCTATAAAAGTATGCGGTAAATCTTTAGTTAATGAAAGTCTTAAACCCGGCATTCTTCAAGTATCAGGGCTTACTTATTCACTTGATAAACAGGGTAATCTTGTTAATTTATTTTACATTGATAAGCAAGGAAATAAATCCGAAATAGATATAAATAATCCGAATTCACAAAAGTATTATGTTGCAATTTACGATGAATTCTTAGTAAACGGCGGTGATAATCTCTCAATGTTAAAACGTAAAGATGATGAAATAATTGAACATTATTCATTTGATAAGGATTTGCCTACCGTTAATTATATAAAAACACTGAACGGACCTTTTCAGGTTAAAAAAGACAACAGGATAAAATTTTTATAAACTTAATAAATATTTAATTTGACCTTTGAATGCTTATTTTTTACAATAGATAATATATAGAAATATTTATTTTGGAGTATTGAAATGAAATCACATAATGTTGCGGTTATAGGCTGCGGTATTTGGGGTAAGAATGTTGTCAGGAATTTTTATAATCTGAATGCTCTTAATACTGTCTGCGATTTGGATGAAGAGAACAGATTAAAACTCAAAGAGATGTATCCTGATATAAATATTACGGATAATTCCGATGCTGTGCTGCAAAACCCTGAAATCGATGCGGTTGCAGTAGTTACACCAAGTCATACTCATTATAAAATCGTAAAAAAAGCTATAGAATCAGGTAAGCATGTTTATGTTGAAAAACCTATCTCTACCGTTGCGGCTGAAGCTAAAGACTTGGCGGCTATTGCGGAAAAAAATAATATGGTTTTAATGGTCGGACATCTTCTTATGTATCATCCTGCCGTAAACAGGCTTAAGATGTTAATTGAAGAAGGTGCTCTCGGCGATATAAGGTACGTACAGAGTGACAGATTAAATATAAATCATTTCAAAAATGACAGAAGTGTTATGTGGGATTTGGCGCCTCACGATGTTTCCATGACAAGTTATGTTTTGGGTAAAGAACCTGTCAGAGTAATTAGTGCCGTTGGTGCATCTTCCGATAACAATGATATTATGGATATTACTCATGTTACTATTGAATATGAGGACAATATTATTGCTCACATTTCTGACAGCTGGATTCACCCTCAAAAACGTGTTAATTTGCTTGTCAGAGGTACAAAAGCAACCGCTATTTTTGATGATACTCTTGCTGAAAATAAACTTCAAATTTTTGAAAGTTCGTCTCCTTCTGTTTCAAAAACGGAAATACTTGATTATATTGAAATTGAACCTTTAAAGCTTGAATGTCAACATTTCTTAAACTGCATTGAACAGGGAAAACAAGCAAGAAGTGACGGCCATAACGGCTTTAATGTTGTTAAAGTTCTTGAAGAAGCTGAGAAAATAATGCTCGGTGACAGAGTTAAAAGTCTTGATAATGTTAATTTCTCTTTATCAAGAAGTAAAAGATGATAATTATTGTATGAGGTATAAAATTAATGGCTAATTTGTTGACAATTTTAAGAATATTACTTTCTATATTTGCTATAGAACTTTTGTTTAGCGGTAATCCGGCTTTTTCTGTTTCGGCTTTTATACTGACATTGTTTGTAATAATGCTTGACGGCTTGGACGGATATATTGCGAGAAAATTTAATGAAACATCAAAGTTCGGTTCTGTCTTTGATATATTGGGTGACAGAATTGTTGAGAACTTGTATTGGATTGCTTTTGCTTTAATCGGAAGTGTTGCGGTCTGGGTGCCTATGGCTGTTGTAACAAGAGGTATTCTTACCGACGGATTGAGAAGTATCGCTCTTTCAAAAGGTTATACCGCATTCGGTGATTCAACCATGATGAAAAATAAATTCTGCTTTCTGCTTACAGCCTCAAGATTTTCACGCGCTGTTTACGGTATAGCTAAAGCTCTTGTATTTCTCTTCCTTATCGCTGCATATATACCTAATCTTCAATACTATGATGCGGTAAGTCTTGATGTTTTTGTTAAATATGCGCGTTTACAACCTTATCTTATTAAAACGGCAGATATATTAGTTTATGTTACTGTCGGAATGTGCATTATCAGAGGTATTCCCGTAATATTTGAAAGTAAAAGATTTATTAACGATGATTAATAATAAATTCAATATTGTTTTATTTGAACCTGAAATACCGCAAAATACGGGGAATATTGTAAGACTTTGTGCTTGTACGGGAGCTGAACTCTTTCTTGTCGGGAAATTAGGCTTTTCTTTGGCTGATAAATTTTTAAAACGTGCCGGCCTTGATTATTGGGATAGTGCTGTTATTAAACAATATGCTAATATTGAGCGGTTATATTCCGATTATCCCGAGTCAAATTTCTATTATTTGACTACAAAATCACGTAATATATACACTAATCAGCAATTTAAACCGGGAGATTTCTTCGTATTCGGACCTGAAACAAGAGGACTTCCTATGGATATATTAAATTCTCACAAGGATACTTCTCTTACAATTCCGATGGCTGACGGTCAAAGAAGTCTTAATCTTTCAAATTCAGTTGCAGTAGTTTTGTATGAGGCGATAAGACAAAATGGTTAAATATATTGACAAAAAATTTGTAAATTCTTTATTACCGATAAGAAATGAAGATTCCCATAAAGGCAGCTTCGGTAAAATATTAAATATTGCAGGCTCGGTTAATTATTCGGGAGCCGCGTTTCTCTCTTCCGTTTCTGCTTTAAAAACCGGTGCCGGTTATGTTTCATTAGCTTGCCCGGATGTTATAATTGACAGAATTGCACCTATAGCTCCGGAAATTACTTTTTTGCCGCTTATCTCTACGCAATCGGGAACCGTTTCGGATGTAAATCAAATTAGTAATCTCAACGATTTTGATGTAATATCTATGGGCTGCGGCTTAACCACAAACGAACAAACGCAAAAATTTATTATCAACACTTTAAAACAACTCCATCCTAATCAAAAAATAGTTATTGATGCGGACGGTATAAACAATTTGGCTAAATATAAAGGTGAAATATTTTTAAAAAATTCTGTTATAACTCCTCATCCTAAAGAACTTTCCCGCCTTTTACATGTCAATTTTGACGAAATTATTGAAAATCGTGAAAAATATGCGAGAATTACATCTCAAACTTATGAATGTATTACGGTTTTAAAAGGTCATAATACAATAATTACCGATGGAGAAAACATATATATTAATACAACCGGAAATTCTGCGCTTTCAAAGGCCGGCAGCGGTGATGTACTGACGGGTGTTATTTCTGCATTTCTTGCTCAACACCTCTCTCCTCTGAATTCTGCGCTGCTTGGTGTTTTCCTTCACGGCCTTTCCGGTGATTTGGCTTCCGAAGATTTAACCGAATATTCCGTTCTCGCATCCGATTTAATTGATTATATTCCTTTTGCTTTTTATGATATTATGTCTGTAGAGTGAAGTTATGCCTGATATTGAAGAATTAAAAAACAAACTTAAAGAAAATCCGAATGATTATGATACCTTGAATGAATATGCAATAGCACTTTCAGAAATCGGTGAAAATGAGGAAGCGCTTAAAAATTTCATTTTTTTAAAAAAGTTGTTTCCTGATGATGACAGTGTTCTGTATAATATAGGCATTATTCTTGAAAAACTAAAAAGGTATGACGATGCTATGATTGCGTATACAAACGCACTTAATTTGTCACCTGATAATACGGATATAAAATTTAATCTTGCTTATGTTTATATAAAACTTGATAAACTTCCCGAAGCGGAAAAATTATTGCTCAGCATTGTTGACAACGATAATCCCGATTTCAATGTATTTTTTTATCTTGGTGAAATTTATTCAAAACTCAAAAAACATTCCGATGCAATACAATATTTATCAAAGGCTGTTGAATTAAACAATGACGATGTTATTGCAAAATTTTATTTGGCTTATGAATATAATTTAATTGGTGATTCAGATACGGCAATTAAACTCTACCATGAAGTAATTGAAAAAAATCCTGATTACAGCTGGGCATATTATAATCTTGCTTCTATTTATATTAATCAGAACAATGATGAAAAAGCTCTTTTATACCTTGAAAGAACCGTTAAATCAAACCCTAAAGACATACCTGCCATTAAATTGATTGTTAAACTTTACATAAAAAATAAAAAATTAAATGCCGCAGAAAGAATATTAAAGCAGTCAATTTTAGCTATGCCGCAAGAAGCTGATATATATTATCTTATGGCTTCGCTTTATAAGTTATTGGACAGCAAGATAAATTACATTAAATATTTGGCCTTAGCCCAAAAATATATTGATACTTTTAGCGGTGATGCTGATTTATTAAAAAGTGAATTAAACGATGCTTATAAAAAATAGAGCCATGCCACTACCTATCGACATATAAAATCTAATTTTCTTCTTACGGTATCTCCATAAATTATAGCTATACCCGCAGCTTACATCTTATTGCTGCTACGTTCCCGTCCTGACACGTTTCGATGGTCTGCGCCATAATTATTCTTTATTTCATCAATACTATAAGAGTACAATTATTTCCTATCTGCCTCACAGTAGGCTCTGCACCCCGCGTTTTGTTCAGCGTTCGGGTCAAGAGAGTCGCTAATTCCCCGTGGAGCATGGCTTTTTTATTTTAAAATAAAAAACATTTTCTTTCAATTAAGATTTATTAATTATTATTTTCGCCAATTACATGTATCTCTTAATATGATATAATTTCATTGTATATATTTGGAGGTTTTTTTATGAAAAGTTCAAATCCCATATTATCAGACAGAGTCTTAGAAAATGCATACAGCGTTTATGATAAACCTATGACTGTATCAGGTACGTTAAATAAATTACTTTTCTTATCTTTATGTATGATAGCATCCGCCGCAGCGGTTTTTTACCAATTTTCACTTCAGCATTTAGATTTCGTTAATACGATTATGATTGTTGGGTTGATTGTCGGTTTGGTTTGTGCTTTGGTTATAGCGTTTAAAAATAAAGCTACGCCTTATTTAGCACCTGTTTACGCTTTTGCTCAAGGCGCACTGCTTTCGGGTATCTCTTGCTTCTTTGAAGCATCTTTTCCGGGTATCGTCGTCCAAGCTGTTGCCATTACTTTAGTTTCCGTTTTTGTTATGGCAATTTTATATAAATCAGGAATAATTAAGGCTACTGAAAAGTTTAGAGCCGTTATTTTTACGGCTACTGCTGCTATTGCTGTTTTCTATTTTATTACAATTATTTTATCATTCTTTCATGTTAATATACCCTATTTTTCAAGCTCTTCAAATGCAGCAATAGTTATTAATGTTGTTATTGCAGTTATTGCAGCTCTCAATTTGATTTTAGATTTTGATTTCATCGAACGCGGTGTTAATGCTCCTCTGCCTTCTTTATACGAATGGTATGGTGCTTTTGGGCTTTTAGTTACCGTTTTATGGCTATATGTTGAAGTATTAAGACTGCTTGCCAGATTTAGGGACAGATAAATTAATGTTAAATAAGAAAAGACCGGTTTTTTCCGGTCTTTTTTATATCTTGTTATTACAGGTTCCCGTATTCTTTAGACTTATAATATTATCAAGACTATTTCTAATCATTTGCTGAGTGGCATTATCCGTGTAAAAAGCCATATGCTGTGTCAGTATGACATTGGGGAATTGCCTTAAATATGCCATATCCTTATTTTTTATTATGTCTGTTGATAAATAATGATGATATATTTCATCTTCATTCTCAAATACGTCAAGTGCTAATGCTCCAATCTTTTCCGATTCAATTCCTTCAGTCAAATCTTTAATGCAAACAAGTTCGCTTCTTGCCGTATTAACAATAATAACCCCGTTTTTCATCTTCTCTATGCTGACTTTATTTATTATTTGCCTGTTCTCATCAGTCAATGGCATATGAATTGTTATTATGTCGCTGTTCTTAATGAGTGTATCAAAATCAACGTAGCTGACCTTGTCTTTTATTTCTTTATTTTCATATTTGTCATAAGCCAATATTTTACATCCAAATCCGGATAATGTTTTTGCGACAGTTGAACCTATTCTTCCGGTTCCGAGAATACCGACGGTTTGACTGCGCATTTCTTTACCCATTAATCCTGTCAGTGTATAATCGTTTACATTCTGTCTCCACATAGCAGGCTTATATTTCCTTATTGCAATCAGCATTAACATTATTGTAAAATCTGCTACCCCGTTCGGGTCATAGCTTACGTTGCATATTTTAAACCCCATTTCCTTCGCACATTTTATGTCATAATGATTATATCCTATAGTGCGCGTTGCAATTATTTCTACTCCGTATCCCTTTATCTTATTCAATAAATCTTTATTTAATATTGAATAACCCAATGTCGTTACCGCATCTGCATTTTCACATAAACTTAATGTTTTCTCATCAAGAATTTCATCTGTATATACAAAATCGATATTATATTTCTCTTTGTATTCTTCTATAACTTTTTTTTCATAAGGTCTTATTTCAAACACTGCTATTTTCATTTTAAAATCCGGCTATATTCTCTTCTCTTGTTTTCTCTACTTCACATTTTACTTGAAATATCTGCCCGTATAATTCACAATTCATTTCAAGTTCATAACTCCTGTTCAGAGTGTATTTCATTAATTTGTAAAGCGGCATTAAATCACTGTCAACATTTTTCATTAACCAATTGAAATCCAAATTTAACACCACATGGCTTATGTTTACTGATTTGCATTTTTCGAGCCATATATTGATTTGCTCTTCCGTATCATTTAAACCAGGTACTATTATGTATTTTGCCTTTACATAATCCCCGCCTTTAGGCTGATATTTCGCATATTCGCTAAGATGCTTCCATACACTGTCGTATGAATTTACTTGCTTAACCTTCTTATGAATTTCTTTTGTCCCCGCATCTATTGATACCAATACACGAACTACACCTTTCTTTAATCCTTTAATTATTGCTCCGCTTCGTTTTATTGCATTTGTGTGTATTATTATTTTTTGAAAATCGTGTTTTATGAACTCGCTCAGCATTGATTCAAATTCATTATATATTGTTGGTTCACCGCCGGCAAAATCAATTATTCCGTCCTTTTTCAATATATTATTCTTTATCATGTCTTTTATCAAAGGTAATACTTTATATACCTTAGTGTGCGCTAATACTTCTTTATCTCTCGGCGCATCACAATATATACAATTTGAATTGCAAGGAACCCATGGGGTTAACAATAAATAATCTATATAATCTTCTTCATCCCAATTTTTAAATGATGTATTCACGCACTCACGGCATAATTCAGGACAGCTGCCTTCTCTGTATTTCTGCCTTAGTTCACGTTTAATTCTGAAAAAATCATTCCAATCTATCTTCTCACCGTGATAATTTTCATATATTACAGGCCTTCCGCCATATCTCGGATTAAAATTATTGCAAAATCTTATTCTGTTACAATGGTCTAATACCATTCCGTGTTCTATATAACTGCAGCTTTCAAATCCTTCCACTTTGTTCCCTCTACATTAAATTATGAGACGTTGCCAAATATCTGAAATTATTGTAATCCACTAAATTAAAATCCAGTTCTTTCGCACGATTTATTATATACTCACTCAAATCAACCAAATACGGCGCTACTTCTTTGTTCTCTTTTCTTAATGCCATGCAGTATTCGTTCTCTATATCTACTACTATTGATTTTATTCCGCAAGCTAAATTTAAATTAAACCACTTTTCAATTTCTTCTTTATTTGTGTTTACTTCGGGTATTAAAATAAACTTTGTTTCAACAAAGGATTTATCATCGTCTTGTTGCGCCTTCGCATATTTCTCGGCATTCTCCCAAAACTTTACAAATTTATCCACACGCTTAACTTGCTTATATACCTCGCTTGAACCTGCATCGGCTGACAAACATACATTTAACTTCTTCTCTTTTATTCCTTTTTCAATACCCTTTGAAAATTTAATGCCCGATGTATGTACTGTTATTCGGTTTACTTCTTCATGTTTGAGCAGACAGCCGATTATATCCTCAAATTCATTTAGAATTGTAGGTTCACCTCCCGCAAAGGTTACTTCTCCTCCGGGTCTGAATAATTTCTTTTTAAATAGCTCTTTTAACATCGGCATTACTTTATAATGCGGCTTTTTATTGTAATTTATCTTATCATATTTTGTGTAACAGTATATACAATCGCAATTACAATGTGTCCAATGATTGAAATGCAAATAACTTATATATTTTTCTTCATCGTCCCAGCCCTTGTTTACCAAATTGAAACATCCTTCGCAGCGGGCATCTGTTATTCCGTTTCTGTTATCATCAATAAATTTTTGTTTTAATTTAAATATATCATCCCACTTGAGACCTTTACCGTTATATTTGTCTGCTATATTTAATCTGCCGCCGCCTTTATGACAGCACAAACAACACATTTCAATGTGGTCATTTTCAAAGCTTAATCCGTGTTGCAGCCAATGGCAGCTTGTATATTCATGCATTATGTATACCCTCTTTTTGATGCCTGTATTCCATCATGTGCTCTGCTCTCTCGTATAATACGTATTTTAATCCCATCGACTCGGCTTTATCTCTTGTGTAATTAAATAAATCTATTATTTCATCGGGAACATTTTCTCTTCGTGCGTAAAACCACTTTGATTCAATTTCATGGTAAACACAGTTTATTCCGTTTTCTTTTGATTTTGCTAACCACAAGTCTAATTCTTCTTTTATATCATTTATGCCGGGAATTACTATATATTTTGATTTTACGGCAAACGGATCTTTTTGATGTGAGGCATATCTTTTCAAATTGCTCCATACTTTATCATAAGAGTTTACTTGTTTTATCTTTCTGTGCATTTCTTTTGAACCTGAGTCAACGGATACTATTAAGTCTACACATCCGTTTTTTAACCCTTTTTCTACTGCTCTTGAATATTTAATACAAGACGAATGTATTCTGGTAAGCGGAAATCCGAAATCCATAAATATATTCAATAATTTATCAAATTCCCTAAGAAGCGTAACTTCACCGCCGCCAAAGCTGACATGACCATTTGGCCTTAATATGTCGCGTTTTAACATATCTTTTAATATAGGTAAAAAATTATAATTCTTAAATTTGTTGTAACGTTCTTTATCAAGCATTGTGTGGCAGTACGAGCATCTTGAATTACATTTTGTCCAATAATCCAGATTAATCATATTTATTTTTGTATGATCATCGGGCCAATCCTGTTCTTCTAAGTATATGCACCCTTCGCACTTTGGATATGTCTGTCCCCTTTTATGCATATCTTTCATCATTTGTTTAAATTCAAAAAGCTTTTGCCAATCAACAGGTTCACCTTTATAATTATCTTGAACAATAGTATTCCCGCCGCCTTTTGCACTATACAAACAGCATACTTTATATGAATCTATATCAAAATTTATTCCCGATTCTATCCAGTGACAGCTTTTATACTTCAAGATATATCCCCTTTTTTCATAAATTTTAGCATAATGATTTTAAAAAGTAAAAGATATTATTTCTTTGTTTTACCGTTTTTGATATCTTCTTCTACGTGAAATTTTGTTGTTCCCGTTTTGAGTTTTCTGTATTTATATATCATCTTGGGTATTAAATAACCGAGAAATAAGCAAGATATGCCGATATTTGCCGCTACCGAAAATATTTTCAGCGCTTTTGTTTTGTTTATATATTTATCTATATTAAGCTTTGACTGTTTATATTTGTTATCTATACCTGAGAGCATATCTTTTAATTTCTCAATTTCATTTATATTAATGTATTTTGATGTGTCTATATACTTGTTCCCTGCCGTATCTGCAGTCTTTGACAGTAACTTTGATTTTTCGGCACATTGTACGAGTATATTATCGGGATTATTTATTATGAAATTTAATTTTTCCGTAAGGCTCTTGTCTTTTGACGGCATTTTTGATATATCTTCAATAATTTTATTATTTTTTAGTGCCGATTTGAATTTATCGTCACATATTGCATCTATAGACATATCAATCGGAGTATTCAGTATATCTTTTGAAAACTTACTAATTCCTTTTTCAATAAGATTACCGAATCCGTATATGAAAAACAAAAAACCGCCCTCTTTTATTGCATGTTCACAAAATTCAGTCTTGTTTCTCGAGCACGCCAATCTTTCGGTTGTTATGCCCGCATCCACTATTTTCATATTGTGAACGGGATTAAACATTATTGCTTCCGCTGTCTTGTTTATTATCCCTTTGAATGCAGGTTTTGAATTCCCATTGTTAATAAGATTGTTGAATTCGGAAAATATATTTGCGTTTGCTTCTGTTTTATAATCTTTATTATCTGTATTTACGGCATTATTCATTTCTTTTATCACCGTATTTTTTGTATTTTTCTGTTTTGCCTTCGTCATAAGGAAGTATGTTGTAAGCGTTAATAATGTTGCTGCGCATATTTTGAATTTAAATAAGTTCTTTGCTTTCGTTCCGCCGTCTTTTATACAATCCGTTAATGCCGTTTTTACCGTTTGGCCTTTGTTATTGCTCATTAATCCTTTTGCATTTTTTACAGCCCAAGCTGTATATTCTTTATCAGCTATTATTCTCGGATCAACATCAGGATTAATTTTGAAAATTTTATATGCTGTTTTGTCTATCAATTTCTTGAAAAACGGTATTCCGCCTATCCATATTGCCTGCGTTCCGAATTCATCTATAAATCTTTCTCTTCCCTCAATTTTCCCGCCTTCTTTATACGATTTACAGGTTAAACTTAATGAATCGACCCCGTCTTTAATCATTATCGGTACTAATGATTCTTTATTTCCCAATGTTGATATTATCTTTGTTGTTATCGCTGATATTGGCATTTCTTATTCCTTTTTTTTACTATAAGCCCCATACTAAGTTCATTAACTTAACAAATTGTGTATTCTTATTCATTTTGCTGCATCGTATTCTCATTATTTCTTCTCCTTTAAATTTTTGAGCTGCGGCTTTAAAATGTGAGCACTTCTACGGCGGCGATGAGGCGGCGGCAAAGTGCGGCACCGGATTGAAAAAAGCCTTCTGATTTTCTTTCAGAAGGCTTTTTTATTACACTAAAATAATTACGATTATATCGTAAAGCCTCCTTTATATATATAACGTCGATTTATATAGTGTCTCATTTCTAATCCTTATACAGTTTCTTCTTGTGCTTCTTCAATTTCTTCTTTTAATACTTCAGATGCCGTTACCGTAACTCCTAATGTTACTTTTACCTTTGATGTAAGTTTTATTAACATATTGAAATTACCAAGTTTATTTATGGGTGCATCTAATGAAATCGTTTTTCTGTCTACTTCAACGCCTGACTTATTTTTGATTTCTTCAGCAAGCTTTTTGGTTGTTATTGCACCAAATAACTTACCGCTTTCTCCTGCTTTTGCTGAAAATTCCAAAGTGCCTATTTCTTCTATTTTCTTTGCTGTTTCTAATGCTTCAGCATGTAATTTTTCTTGTTTGGCTTTTATTCTTGCTAAATTCTTTTCTCTGTTTTCTTTTGCACCTTTTGTCGCAATTTCGGCAAAATTCTGCGGTAATAAATAATTTCTTGCATAACCGTCTTTTACATTAACTATATCTCCGGCTTCGCCTATATTCTGGACATCTTTTTTTAGTATAACTTCCATGTTTGTCTCCTTAACTAATATTATCTCTTGTACAAATAATATTAAAAACATGATAATTTGTCACGCTATATATTAATTTTGTTAATAACTGCATTTGATAAATCAGCTGCAGTGCTGCTTTATGTCATTTAATGCGTGTGAGTTATTCGGTTTGTTATTAACATTTTTCATATAAAACAAAAAGCGAATAAAAAATTTTTTGCTTTTTTTCGCTTTTTGTTATCAATTTTTGCGGTTCGCTCCTATACTATTGCGGCATTAAGGTCGTCAATCATTTTATCAATATCTATGCCGTGTACTTTTGCGCCTGCTTCTAAATTCTCAAATCTTGCCGCAGCACAGCCTATACATCCAAGTCCGTATTGTTGAAATACTTCTATTGTTTGCGGGTATGTTTGTACAATTTCCAATAATCCCATATCTTTTGTTATTTTGCTCATCATTTTCCCTTTCTTTGATTTTATATATTTAATCATTAAATATATTATAAATCAATAATTTATGAAAGGTACATTATGTTAAAGTTTATTTTGGATATTTTCTGTAATGATACAATAACCGGTCTTTCTCAAATTCAAGATACGGAAGAACATGGTTTATATAAAAACTGTTTTTCCGAGTTGTTTCAAGATAATTGTTTTAAGATTTCAAAGCCGAATTTTACTGATCCGATTGTTTATCATCTTTAAGTAATTTTTCAAAATCGGAAGGTTTTATGCTTTGAATAAAATTTCTGAATTCTTGAGATTCTTCTTCATCTTTTTCGCTGTCACATGATACACTGCCGTCTGCAAGAACTTTTGCCGATACAAATATAGGAGCTTCCGCTCTGATTGCTATTGCTATTGCATCAGAAGGTCTTGAATCAACAGTTGTTTCATCTCCATTGTCATTTGATAAATATATTGTCGAAAAATACGTATCATTTTCAACATCATTTATCTCTACTCTGTCAACTTTATATCCGGTCTTTTCAACAATGTCTATTATTAAGTCATGTGTCATCGGTCTTAATACTTTTATATTCTCAATCTTTCTGATTATAGCGCTTGCTTCCGCAGAGCCAATCCATATAGGGAGTGCTTTTCGATTTTCATTATCGTTTAATACTATTATCGGGGAGCCGCTGGCTGTATCAATGGCTATTCCCATTACTTTCATTTCTATCATATCTTCACCTTTATAATAATTTTGTTAATATTTCAGGACCGTCATCGCTTACATGTACGGTATGCTCAAAATGTGCCGATGGTCTCTTGTCTGCTGTTACTACAGTCCAGTCGTCTTCTAAAACTTCCACTTCATCGCATCCAAGATTTAACATAGGCTCAATTGCTATTGTCATGCCTTTTTGCAATATTAAACCATTATTTGTTCTGTAATTGAATACAAAAGGATCTTCATGCATGACACGTCCGACACCATGCCCGCCGTATTGCCTTACAATTCCGAGTTTGTACTTCTTTGCGGTATCTTCAATTGCTCCGGCAACGCTTTCCAGTCTTTCATGCGACTTCATATATTCCAATCCCGCAAATAATGATTCTTCTGTTGCCTTTAACAGCATTTTTTTCTCGTCAGATATTTCTCCTACCGGATATGTCCAGGCACTATCACCTACAAACCCCTTATATGTAGCTCCTATATCTATGCTTATTATATCGCCCGCTTTTAATACTGTATCTTTTGACGGTATACCGTGTACAACTTGTTCGTTTATTGATGTACATATTGTTGCGGGAAATCCGTTATAGCCAAGAAAAGTCGGATCTGCTTTATTACTTTTTATGATTTTATATGCAATATCATCAAGCTCTTTTGTTGTTATACCTTCTTTTACAGCTTCCTTCATAGCACAATGAACCAATGCCACAATGTTTCCGGCTTGCTTCATTATGTTCACTTCATATCTTGATTTCCTATGAATTGACATTTTCTTTTATTGCTCCTTTTATATTTTTATATATTGTTTGTATGTCTTCATCCGCATCTATTGTAGTTACCCAGTTCCTTCTATTATAAAACTCTATTAAAGGAGCCGTTTGTTTGTTATATGTCTCAAACCTTTTTATTGCAACTTCTTCAGTATCATCTTCTCTTTTTATTAATCTGCCGCCGCATTTTTCGCATACGTTTTCATCGGCTAATTTCATCGTTTTTATATTATATATTGCACCGCACTTTTCGCATGAACGACGGTTTATAAGTCTTTGTATTAATTTTTCCTGCGTTACTTCAAAATAAAATACTTGTCTTTGTACATCTTTGTTTGCATCTATTTCTTCGAATATTTTATCAAGAGCTTCGGCTTGCTCTAAACTGCGGGGATATCCGTCAAGTATAAAACCTTCAATACAATCAGATTTCTTTAATCTGTTTTTTATTATCCTTGACACTAATTCTATCGGAACTAATTGTCCGTTTTCCATATACTTGTTCGCTTCTTTACCTTCTAATGTTGATTTCGATACTTCTTCACGCAATAATGAGCCTGTATCTATATGTGGTAAATTATAATCTTTTTCAAGTAATTTCGTTTGGGTTCCTTTTCCGCTTCCCGGCGGTCCTATAAATATTAATTCTTTTTTCATTTTATCTGCTTCTCCATTTACTTGTTATTATATCATAAAAAAAGAGCCGATTATCGGCTCTTTTTTATTGTTTTAAGAAGCTTTCATAATTTTTTGGAAGCAGGTTTGTTCGTACCTGATTTATAAAATCCAATGCGACTCCTGCCATAATTATTAATGATGTAGCTCCTATTCCCTGCAGTGTCGTTATTCCGGTTATATGACACGTTAATGAAGGAATTAATGCTATTATACCAAGCCCGAAGGCACCGATAAATATTGTTTTACTCAATATTTTATCTAATGCTTCCGCTGTCGGCTTACCGGGTTTTATTCCGGGTATTGATGAACCGTATTTCTTTAAGTTGGTTGCTATCTCTTTAGGCTGTAAATTTGGTATTATTGATGCATAGAAGAATGTTAAGCCCACTATCAACAGAAAATATACTATATTATAGGTTAATCCCGACGGACTTAATAAATTTGATAATGTTATAAATACGTTTCTCATGGCACCGTTTGATATGCTTGTTTGTTTTACAACCTCTAATACCGTTGCGGGAAATAATAATATCGCTATTGCAAATATTATAGGCATTACACCACCCGGATTAAGCTTAAACGGTATAAAGGTATTCGTACCTCCGTATACCTTGTTGCCTACCTGTCTTCTCGGATTTACTATTATTACTTTTCTTGCCGCTTCCTGCATTATTACTATAAATACCATCGTGGCAAAAAATATTACCAATAAAAGTAATAAGCCGGGTTTTAATGACGGTGTTTCAGTTACTAATTGTGTTGTTTTACCCGCATAAAACGGTATTTTCGATATAATTCCGCAAAATATGAGCATGGATGCACCGTTACCGATACCGCGTTCCGTCATTAATTCAGCCATCCACATCGTAAATGCCGAACCTGCGGTTAATATTACTATTGAACCTATTGTAAATGTTACTAAATTCACTTGTAATATTGAATTACTTGCCGACTTTATCAAAAACATTACAAATACAAGCGCTTGTATTGCTGCTATTACTATTGTAAATATTCTTGTGTATTGTGACAGCTTTCTCCTGCCCGCTTCACCCTCTTCTTTTTGCAGCTGTTCAAGCTGTGGTATTACAACCGCCAACAATTGCATTATAATTGATGATGTAATATATGGCCCGATACCCAGTGCTATTATTGATACTTTTCCTAATGCACCGCCTGAGAACATATCTAAAAAGCCTATTAGGTTATTTGCAGCCGCTGTCTTTGCCATCTCAGCGGCATTTATTCCGTATAACGGTATTTGTGCACATAATCTGAATATCGCTATCATTATTAATGTAAATATTATCTTTGTTTTTAAACCCGCAATATTCAAGTTTGATAACATCGCCTGTAAATTTTGCTGGTTTGGTGTATATTGTTGCATTATACTATCTGAGCCTTTCCGCCTGCTTTTTCAATTTTTTCTTTTGCAACAGGTGTAAAATATGTTGCGTTTATTGTTATTGCTTTATTTATTTCACCCTTGCCTAATATTCTTAATCCTTCAGCTTTCTTTGATATTTTCCCGGATTTTTGCAGATATTCTAATGTTATTTCATCAGATTGTATATCGGACAAGTCACCTACATTTATTGATGCATAATTGATTGCATTAAAATTTGTAAATCCCTTTAATTTAGGCATTTGTCTGTAACCGTTTGCTGCTTCTGCCTGATCTTTGTCCTTCTCCGTTATTTCCTCTGCATGATGTCTTGCCCATGCCTGATGAACGTCCGCGTCCGACTCTTTTTATCTTGCCGGTTGCACCGTCGGCAGGTCTTAAATCTTCTATTCTTATTCTTTCTGTCATTGTTTTTACCTTTCTACCTACTCGGTTACCTTCAATAAGTGGGGTATCGCATTTACCATACCCATTATTGTCTTTGAGTTTTCGTGTTCAACCGTTTGATCTTTCTTTGTTAAACCGAGTGATTTTGCTATGCTTCTTTGCTTTTGTGTTGATCCGATTAAACTTTTTATAAGTGTTATTTTTATTGTATTATTCTTTTTCGCCATTTTTTATTCCTCTTAACTTAGCATGTTTTTAACAGATAATCCGCGTCTTTTTGCTACTATATCAAACGGTTTTAATGATTGAAGCGCATCTAAAGTAGCATTTGCTGCATTTAACGGAGATTTTGAACCTAATGATTTACTTAATATGTTCTCTATTCCTGCCAATTCAAGCACTGCTCTTACAGCTCCGCCTGCTATAACTCCGGTACCTTGTGATGCCGGCTTTAACATTACACTGCCTGCTCCGCTGCGACCCGTAATCGGATGCGGTATCGTTGTTTTATAAATTGGTACGTTGATTAAGTTCTTTCTGCCGTCTGCTACTGCTTTTTGTATCGCTATTATTACTTCGGCAGCTTTTGCACACCCTACTCCGACTTGTCCGTTCTTATTTCCTACTACTACTATTGCTCTGAAACTTAATTTCTTTCCGCCTTTTACTACTTTTGTTACTCTTCTTACCTGTATTACTTGTTCTTTCCATTCGCTTTGTACAGGCTCTTGTACTGTTTCAATCTTTTTCTTCTTTGTTTTTGTTTTTGTTTCTTCCACGTGATTTGCCTTTCATTTTTTATTGCTGTTTAAAATAAAAAAACATAACTACTCTAACTTATCTTGTAAGTTATTTTGTTATGGGTTGCTTTCTTTTTCTGACTCTTCTATATTATTATATAAATTTTTTTTTGCAAGTGTTGATTTCGTTATTTATCTCTTTTAGTTTCAGTTGTTACCTACGTCCTCTTTTATATATTGTGCTTCTTTCCAAGATAAATCAACATATTTAACTTTCAATTGCCTGCTTTTTATCTCCGATAATATTTCATGTATTGATTTTATTCTTTCATATACGGATAAATCAGGCTCTCCGAGTCTTATTTTTACACTGTCAGTACAAACATACACATCGTGCGGATTTCTTAAATCTATGTATTTAACACCTTCTCCCGTATATTCTTCCACTGATTTATACAATTTATACAGACCGTTTATTTTATCTTTATCCCATTTTTCATAATCATCGCCTTTATTCCCATAACTTAGTATTTTGGCTGTTTTTATACTTTCATTAAACGGTAAATATTCTCTTCCGATATATTTACCGCTGAATGAATATGCTGCAACATCAGGAGCATCTTCACTCGGAGCTATTGTTATTACGGGCGTTTCTTCCTCTAACATTATTACAAATCTGGCTGGCATCCAAAATCTTCTTATATATGCACGCCTTACGGGAGACAAGTCCTCCAGTTTTTTTGATATTTTCGCAGGATTTATCATATATATCGGCTTTTTTAAATCTGCAGTTCCTCTTATCTGCGAAAGTATTTTTTCCTCTTTTACTATACTGTTCCCCAATATTTCAATATGTTCATTCGGATATTTGTCAAATATATCCGCAGGCAAGTACCAATAATGTACCAATGATATTCTGTATACGGAATAAAATAGAAACATTATAATTAAAAACCTTATTATTTTATAAAGTCTTCTTATGGCAATCTCACCGCGTCTCGCTTTTCTGCGCAGTTTTTGTTGTTTTAATCTTCTTTCTACGGCATTCTCATTTGACATCTATCTGTTTATTCCCGCATTATTTAGTATTTCAAGTACAAGTTCATCATATTCAATACCGCTTGCCTTTGCTTGTGCCGGTAAATCACTTATATCCGTCATGCCCGGACTCGTATTTATTTCAAGTAAATATGGAATATTATCTTTAATCATAAAATCTATTCTTGATACTCCCCTGCATCCGGCGCCTTTAAAAGCTTCTACTGCCGTTTGTTTTACTTCTTTTGTTAACTCTTCGCTTATATTGGCAGGCAATATAAACTCTGACATTCCTTTTGTGTACTTAGCTTCAAAATCATACCATTCCGTTTTCGGTCTTATTTCCAATATTTCCGTTGCAAAAGGTTTATTTTCGTTTTCCAAAACTCCTACTGTTACAAAAAAACCGTCTATAAATTCTTCTGCCAATACATCATCATTGTATTGTGTCGCTTTATTGTATGCTTCTTCCAATTCATCAGGTGTGTTTACTTTACTCATACCGAAGCTTGAGCCTTCACTCACCGGCTTTATGAACAACGGATATTTTAAATCTTTTGTTTTTTCATATATATTTTCACCTTTTTGTATAAAAGCCGATTTTGCTGTCTTTATTTTTTTGTTTGATGATAATACTCTTTTGGTATACTCTTTATTCATTGTTATTGCGCTGCTCATTACACCGCAGCCTGTATAATCAATTTTTAATACTTCTAAAATCCCTTGTATACAGCCATCCTCGCCATATTTCCCGTGCAGAGCATTATATGCCGCATCAGGTTTTTTTTCTTTTAATTTTGATGCTATATTTTCATCAACTTCTATTATCTCGGCATTCTTATAGCCTAAACGCTTTAATGCTTCGTATACATTCTTGCCTGATCTTAGTGATACTTCTCTCTCACTTGATAATCCGCCGCACAATACTGCTATTTTGGCTTCACTGTCATATTTTCTTTTGTTATTTTTTCCCATAATTCAGCTTCTTCCGTATTATTATTTCCTATATATATTATTTCCGGTTCTAACTCTATTGTATATTTTTCTTTTACTTTTGAATACATTTTATACATTAAATCTATTACATCTTTTGAATTTGCGTTATTTTTGTTTACTATAAAGTTTGCATGTTTATCATACACACAAGCCCCGCCGATTGCTGCTCCTTTTAATTCACACATATCCAGCAGTCTGCCTGCGGAATCATTTGGCGGATTTTTAAATATGCTTCCGGCATTCCCATACGTTAGTGAAGGTTGATGATTTTTGCGGTACTCAATATTTCTGCGCATTATCTCATTTATCTCTTCTTTATCACCTTGCTTTAATTCAAATTCCGCTTTTAAAACAATATATTTATTACCTATTTTTGATTTTCTGTATCCGAATTCCATCTGTGAATTTGTTAAAACTTCAATTTTGTTTTCTTCCCGGTTGTATACTTCTGCTGATGTTAAAACATCTGATATTTGCTGATTATGTGCGGATGCGTTCATTCTGACCATTCCTCCTATGCTTCCGGGAAATCCTATTAAAAACTCAAATCCGCTCAAAGAATTTTCCTGGCATACTTTTGATATCAACGGTCCTTTTACACCGCACTGAGCTGTTATTTTGCAGCCTTTTATCTCATATTTATTTA
>CANRHJ010000005.1 GCA_947630355.1 Candidatus Gastranaerophilales bacterium
ATGCACCTAATGATTCACCTATCGCAAATCCTATAAAGCAAGCTCCGGCCAAGTGTCCCGGAACAAACAGTAATATTGAAAGCATTACTATTAATTCAACACTTACCAGTAATACACCTATACTCATGCCCGCTTTCAAGGGAATATTAAGTATATCCAAAGGTTTATTTTTCAATGCTGTAAAGGACGTTCTTGCATTTGCCAAAGTATTCATTCTGATACCGAACCAGGCAACACCGTATGAACCCAATATTCCTATTACAGAGGCAGTTAATATTACGAGTACATTTTTTATACTCATTTCCTGTAAATAACCGAAATAAAATCCGATACAAACAGCTATTAATATTTCAAGCATTATTAAGAACTTACCCTGCTGAACCAAATATGTTTTGCAGGTTTCAAAAATGGTATTTCCAATTTCAATCATACATTTATGAGCTTTAATTCCTTTTATTTGTGCATAAGCAATCAGCCCCCAAATAAGACCTAAAACCGAAACTGCTATACCGGTTATAAGCAGATTAAAATTATCACCCTCTATTTTGGGAACAATTAAATCCGCCTCACCCGCAAATGCAGGAACCGCCGTTAAAAATACAGCCATAAAAGCCATATACAAATATTTAACGGAGTTTGACATCTTTTCCGAAAACGGCATTTCTTTCTCCTTTTCTAATGATACAACTTTGTAATTATATAATATTATTTAATATTTAACCAATTTTTAAAATTTATTTAACTTTTTCTTCCGCACCTTCGGGTATAAGTCTGTAACCGCCGCCATATATTGTTTCAATATACTTTTTACCCTCTGAAATTTTATCGAGTTTTGTTCTTATATGCCTCATATGAACTCTAATTGTTTCAACGGCATCATCCGCTTCATAGCCCCATACATCTTTTAAAATCTTGGCACTTGATACCATATTCCCGTAGTTTTGCATCAACAGATTTACAATATCAAATTCAATAGGCGTAACCTTTGCACTCTTTCCGTTGATTACAACCGAATATGTTTCCGGAATTAATGTTATATCACCTTTTGTTAAAACTTCCTTGACTGCTGTTGATTTGGGTATATTATTTGTTCTTTTTAACAATGCTTTGACTCTCATTAACAATTCTTCCATTTCAAAAGGTTTTACCAAATAATCATCAACACCTATATTAAATCCCTGCGCTTTGTTTTGCAGCATATTTAATGCCGTAAGCATTATAATCGGAATATCTTTTGTATCCTGATTTTCTCTGATTCTCTTTGCTACGGTATATCCGTCTACTTCGGGCATCATTACATCCAATATAATCAAATCAGGCATTTCCTGTTTTGCAAGCGCATACCCCTTATTCCCGTCAAATGCAGTTATTACATTATAATATGCGAGTTCCAAATTAACTTTAATAAGTTCATTTATTGCCGTATCATCATCTACTACTAATATCTTTGCCATATACCACCTTTAATATTGTTTTTAATACATCCTTACTGCCATAATTTGTTATAGTGCGCTTTTTACCTTTTGCCGCTATTAGCTGCGCTAAGTTTAAATTTTTTAAATAAAAATTTATTTTGTCCGTCAATTCTTCCGCAGTGTTATAAACTTCCGTTTCCTTGCCGGATTCAAAATATTTATTGTAATCTTCACTTTCAGCAGCAATTAAGAATCCTCCCGATGAGGTTATTTCCAAGCATCTGTAATTTATATTTTCTTTATCGGGATTTCTCATATCCAGATTAACCCCGCTTGACACATATATATCTGCCAGTTCCTTCTTACTTTCCACATAACCTTTATATGATGCACGATATAACTCAAGATAATGTTCATCGAGAATACCTTCTTTTAAAATTTCATCCGCACTTTTATAAAAGTCAAAAGAACGACAGAATATATTTATCGGACCAAAGTTTTTTATCAGCTCAGATAAAAGTTTTTCCCTTTCTTTGTACGCAGGATTACCTGCAAATGTTATTTTATATTTATAACCGTCAAAATTTGTCTTATACTCGGAAGCGTTTATGCTCTGTTTTATTTTATATTTCTTAATTTCACTATCGATTGAAAATATATAGTTGTCAGTATTTCTCTTTATTTCAGGCGGAACATTTTTTATACTCTCCGCTAAATGTATAAATTTTATTCCGCTGTCTTTTAAAGACACGTAATAATCCGATAATTTTTCATATTCACGTACATTTGACCATAGAAAAACAATAATTTCGGGATTGATTTGTATTGTTTCTTCCGTATTTAAATCCGGTATCTTTTTTTCGATTACAAAATATGAAAGTTCTTTAAATGAATTACCAAACCCTTTTAAAATATATTTCCCCTTGTTATTTTCAGGGATTATCAGCAATACTTTTTCCATTCTATTATTTTAACAATAAGTTCAAATAATTTAAAGAAAATTTTTTATATCTGCTTATCAGTAATTACATTCTTTACTTATAGGTCTGCCGAACATTAATCTGCCAAGACCGAAATGCTTTTGCAAGGTATGTTTTACACCGCCTGTTATTTCTTTCACATTATTTACGGTTGAATGTGTCTCGCATAAAACTCCGTTTATTACAGGCATTGTCGAATTCTCGACTTGTTCCGTAATTCCGTTTATATTTGATGTTATTTCTTTTATGTTAAGAGTGGTTTCCTCAATATTATTTATAGAATTATCTACGGTCTTTTTGTCTAAAGAAGAAGATAAATCCGCCGATACTTTTTCTAAATGTGAAGTCGTTTTGGCTAAATTCGAAACCGATTTCTTTATATCAGGCCGTATTTCAACTAAAATACCGTGAACTTCCGTAAATACTCCGTTAAGACTCACAACAGCATTATTTGCATTATCTAATAATCCCGATACATTGTTTACTATCTCTTCTATACCTTCTGACTCCAGCAGTGCAGATATATCTTTTGATATTTTGCCGGGTATTACCACATTATTTTTTATGTTCGTCAATGAAGGCGAATCCGGATATATTATATTCACATATCCGCCCTTCTGCTTTTTTTGTATCTTTGCCGTTATATTCTCTGGTAATTTTATATTATGCGGATGTATCTTTAACCTTAAATATGTGTTTTTATAATCTTTATCAGGATATATTTTTGTTGTCTTTCCTATCTTAAAACCTTTATAATACACGTTCATTTGTTTCTCAAACGGTTCTAATTCGTCAAATTTTACTAAAATGTTTAAATAGGCAAGCTTCTGATACATATAGTATCCTGAAATTATTGCAGCCGTTAATATTATAATTATAACTAATTTTCTCATACCAATATGAAACATAAAAAAATGATTTATTTATATTACCCGTCCGTCTATAAAAATTATTAATTTTATTTTATAATTAAACCTGATGAAGGGATAATCCGATGAGATATAAAAGCTGTGAGCTTATAGAACATGGAATTTCTTTTGATGCTAATTCTATTCATGCCTGCTGCAAATCAAATGAATTAAACAAAGAAGACTTATCAATCATGCAATTTGATAATATTGTTGATTGGGATGAAGTTTTTAATATAAAAAGGAATCAAAGAGCACGTCAGAAGCACGGTGATTTACCTTTTTGCAAAAGCTGCAGCGAACTGAGTAAAAATAATTGGGATAATGAAGATTATATTTCTTACATAAATTTCAATTTTTCAGGTAAATGCGGTTCAAAATGTGTTTATTGCGATAAAAAAACAGCAAAACACTCAAAAGCCAATAACTATGTGAGTAATATAAAAGAATTAATCAAATCGGGAAGGTTTAAGAATACCGGAGAAATTACTTTTCAAGGCTGCGAACCCGTCATATATAAAGACTTTGACGAATTGTTATCTGTGTTTATTGAACAAAATTCAAAGATTATAATCAGTACCTGTGCAACGAAGTTCAGTAAAGCAATCCGAGCAGGTCTTGAAAAAGACAACGGCGGAGAACTTATACTTACTATCAATGTTGATTCCGCTTTAAAAAAGACATACAGAAAACTAAGGAAAAATGAACTTTTTGACAATGTCTGGGAAAATATTACAGCTTATAACAAAAATTTAACAGACAAACAAAGACGGCAAATATCTGTTAAATACACAATAACACCGGGTTTCAACGATTCTGTCAGTGAAATCAGCGAATTTTTAAATAAAATTAAATCAATCGATATTAAAAATTTAATTTTTGACCTTGAATACAGGTATTTTATCGGGAATCAAATTATTTCCCCTCATATCTATATGTTATTTGATTTTATTGAAAATTTTGCCAAAGAAAATAATATTAACGTTGAATTATTGGATAATGCTTTACAAGCTCTGAAAAAGAGAAAATTCGGTAAAATACGCAATTTTCTAGATGATAATTTTAAAGTTCAATTTGAACTATACAAAAAAGAAAACCTTTACAAAAACATTGATTATGTAAATAAATTGTATAAGTATAAAAGCTGCAAGCTTCTTGAACACGGTATTTCCATTAATTCTGATTCAATACAGGCATGCTGTTTGGCTCCTGACTTCGGTAAAGGTTTACTCCCTATAGTTAACAAATATGAAAATGATCTTATTAATTGGAACGAAATATTCAGAATAAAAAGAAAACAAAGAATGCGCCAAAGAAGTGAAGATTTATACAGGTGTAAAGGCTGCTACCAATTAAAAGAGGGACAATGGGATGATGATGATTATATTACGCATATAAATTTTGATCATTTCAGTGAATGTAATTCAAGATGCGTGTATTGCGATGTAAAAAAAATCAAGCCAAAAACAAAAAACAACGTTTTAAATGCCGTGAGAGAGTTAATAAAATCAGGAAAATTTAGAAATAACGGCGAAATTACTTTTCAGGGCGGTGAGCCTACAATACTTAAAGAGTTTGAAGAACTGCTAAAACTTTTTATAGATCAAAATGTTACAATAAGAATTCATTCTTCAGGAATATTATACAGTAAGGCAATTCGTTCAGGTCTTGAGAAAAAAGACGGCGGAGAAATTATACTTGTTATATCACCTGATGCGGCTTTTAAACAAACATACAAAAAGATTAAAAGAGTCGACAGTTTTGATATGGTTTGGAAAAATATTAAACGTTACAGAAGAAACCTGCCGGTTCAACGTCAATACCTGGTTATGGTTAAATATATTATTATGCCGGGTTATAATGATTCCATTGAAGAAATTATTGAATTTCTGAAAAAAATCAAACATATCGGTATAAAAACACTTATTGTTGATATTGAACACCAATACTTATTGAAAAATACTTCACTTTCTCCCCACATATATATTTTAATGGATTATATGGAAAATTTTGCCAAAGAAAATAATATTAACTATAATTTATACGATAATGCCATATATGCAGAACAGACAAGATCTTTTGAAAAAATAAATGACTTTGATATAAATAAAATTAAGGCTGAATTTCAAAAATACAAAAATGAGAATGTTGATATGAATAAAAAATATATATATTAACTTTTTAAATTTTTTCAAGTCTTAATTTTATTAATTTGTTTAAAATATCGGATGGCAAAAGAGAAAATAACAATGCTAAGTTAGATTTAATTCCGACACAATATGAAGGTTTAGGATTTTGTGTATTAATAATTTTTAATACCTTTTCCGCTACATATTTTGCATCAATTCCTGTTTTACTGCCCTCAGAAGCATTTTTTTCAAGAAGCAATAAATCTTTTATGTATTTTTCCCGAAGTATATCATTTTGATTTTCAAACAACTCCCTTGCAGATTTTATCGACTTATTCCATATGGGTGTTCTTATAACGGCAGGTTTTACCGATATTACTTTAATATTATCTTTATTTTCAATATTATAGCTGTTAAATATTATATCCAAAGCACGTTTTGAGGCACAATAAGGAGAAATATATGGGAAAATTCCGCTTGCAGCCATTGAGCTTATATTAATTATTTTACCGCCTTTAAGAAGCGGTATAAATTTTTGAGCTATACTTACGGGCCCGAATGTATTAACTTCAAATTGTTCTTTTAATTTCTTTATGTCAAGACATTCTACGGGAGAAGCAACCGCAATACCCGCATTGTTTATTAATACATCAAGTTTATCAGCGTGTTTAATAATAAACCAAAATGCTTTATCAATACTTGAAATATTTGTTACATCTATATAAACACCTGTTATATTTTTATTATAACTTTCCAAATCGGATTTATCGGATTTTTTTCTTACACCCGCAAAAACTTTATATCCTTTATCGGCGGATAATTTGGATATTTCTTTTCCTATTCCCGATGATGCACCGGTTACAAATATTGTTTTGAGTTCTTTATTCATAATATTTATCTTTAACACAAACTTTTGCTATAATCAAATTATGGTAAATAATAATATTCAAAAAGGCAGAAAAGGTGAACTGATTGCGGAAAATTATCTTCTTCAATCAGGTTATAACATTATAGAAAGAAACTGGCATTTTTCTAAAAATGCCGAAATAGATATTATCGCATCTGAAAAAAATACATTAGTTTTCGTAGAAGTAAAGACAAGAACTAATTTGAACTATGGACACCCCTTTGAAGCCATCAATTTTTCAAAGCTTGAAAAACTTCACACAGCTATACTGGGGTATCTTAAACAATCAAATAAAAAGTATTCTTCATACAGACTGGACGGTATTGCCATAATAGGAACCGTCAATCCGAAAATAGAACATATTAAAAATTTAGGACAATATTAGCTCCATCCGGTTATTTCATTACAGCATAATACACTTTCAAGTTCTGGAATTACGCTGTCTAATGTCATTTCAAACGTTATAGGGGTAATTGATACTTTATTCCATCTTAATGCATTTATGTCAGAGTCATCATTTTCACATTGTTTGATAAGTTCACCCGCCATCCAATAATATACTTTTCCTCTCGGGTCAACTCTTTTATCATATTCATCGGTAAACATTTTTCCGCCGAGTCTTGTTATTGCAACACCTGCCAAATCCTCAGGCATTAAACCGGGTACATTTATATTTAATATAGACTTTTTAGGAAAATTAAATTCTTTTATCTTATGTACAAATTTTGCTATAAACGATGCAACATTTTTAAATAATTCCGGTTCGGATGACATGCTTGCCAATGATACCGCTATACT
Organism: Candidatus Gastranaerophilales bacterium; assembly: GCA_947630355.1. Lineage (GTDB taxonomy): Bacteria > Cyanobacteriota > Vampirovibrionia > Gastranaerophilales > Gastranaerophilaceae > Avigastranaerophilus. Next base: position 7,138 of record CANRHJ010000005.1, read on the forward strand.
CGGATATCCCATCATGGCACCTTCCATAGCACAGCTTACGGTTCCCGAATATAATATATCAGTTCCCAAGTTCGGACCGTGATTTATACCCGATATTATCAAATCAGGCTTCTCATCATCATTTAATATCGCATTTATTCCTATCTTTACACAGTCACCCGGTGTACCGCTTGTTATCCATATCCTTTTAGCACCGAATTTAGATTCTAATTCTTCAACACGAATAGGTGTATGTAATGTTAATGAATGCCCCGCTGCACTTCTTTCTCTATCGGGTGCTATCACATACACATCATGCTCTTTACTCAATTCGGATGTTAATGCCTTTATTCCTTCTGCCATTACACCGTCATCATTTGATAATAATATTTTCATATAAACCCCTTTTTCTTTCGTAATTATTATATTCCCTCTGTCACATATTTTTTATCTATATTATTTCTTATTTCAACTTCTTTTTCACTACAAGGCAGTACAAAGTTTATTTTTTTATCAGCCACTTTTTTGTCGGATGTCATTATCTCATAAACCTCTTCCGGATTGTATTTATCTTTTGTTTCAATTTGCAAATTGTATGTTTTTAAAAGGTTTATACATCTTTCATAATAAGCATTATCTATTTTATTAAGTCTTTTTGCCAAATCAAATATCTTCTTCATGCCTATTGATACGGCTTCTCCGTGTGTGTATGTGTTATAATCAGTAATTTTTTCAAAAGCATGCGCATATGTATGACCGAAATTTAATATTGCCCTTTTGCCCTTCTCTTTTTCATCTTGATTTACCACCGCACTTTTTAATTTACAACAAATCATTATTAATTCGGAAACTGTGTCTTTTTCTTTTCTGAGTATTTCATTATGTTTACATTCAAGGAATTCAAAAAGGTTATAATTTTCATCAGCACAGCATGATTTTTCAATAAACGCATATTTTAATACTTCGCTTAAACCTGTTTTATACTGTCTGTCATCTAACGTATAAAGTGTATTAATATCCGAAATAACGGCCTTAGGTTGATAAAATGCACCTATCATATTTTTGCCGCATATATGATTTACAGCAACTTTTCCGCCGACCGATGAATCAACTTGAGATAATAATGTTGTAGGCACTTGTATATAATCAATTCCTCTTTGATAAATAGAGGCGGCAAAACCTGCCATATCCCCTATAACTCCGCCGCCCAGCGCTACTATTGCATCTTTGCGCTCAAGCTTTAATGAAAACGCTCTGTCTAATATGCGATTTAACGTATCAATATTTTTATATATCTCTCCGTCAGGTAATATAACAAATTCTGTATTATTCTTTTTTAACTTTTCACCGTATAAAGGATATACCGTCTCATTTGTAACAACTAAAAATTTATTGGCTTTCGTATACTTACTCATTAACTCATAAATGTTATCCGATAAATTTTCACCTATAAATATAGGGTAACTTCTTTCTTTTACCGCATTAATTACTACATCCGTTCTCAGCATATTCCTATTTTTTCCGTTATTTCTTTTACTATTATATCAGGCGTTTTGTTGGTTGTATCTATTGTAAAATGTGCACGTTTATACTTATCTTCACGCTCGGCAAGCAGATTTTTTATTTTAATTTTCATATCACCGTCATTTAACAATGGCCTGTCGGTATTATATCTTATTCGTTTATATAGTTCGTCACTGTCAGCTTTTAAATATATCATCTTTGACTTTTCGAATAAATTTAATAAATTCCTTTCAACAAGAACTATACCTCCGCCTGTTGATATAATCTGATTATCTTTGTTTAATATTTCGTTTAAGACATTTGTTTCCGTTTCGCGAAAATATTTTTCTCCGTATTCTTTAAAAATATCATTAATAGTTTTATTCTCTGTCTTAACAATTTCATCATCGGTATCAACAAAATTAAAATGAGGTAACTTTTGAGCCAATAATTTTCCGATGGATGTCTTTCCGCTTCCCATCATGCCTATTAAAGAAATATTCATTTAATTACCTTTCCGAAACATATTTTAAAAAGTTTTGATAATTATTTTTCATTTCTCTAATGTTGTCATGAGAAAATTTTTCCATAAAAGCATCGGCAATAACAATTGCGGTCATAGCTTCAGCAACAACGGCACAAGAGGGAACCGCACAAGTATCTGAACGCTCAAAATGGGCTTCAACTTGTTCTTTTGTATCAATACATACAGATTTTAAAGGTTTTTTCATTGTGGGAATTGCCTTCATATCAGCGGTAATAATTATATCTTCTCCGTTTGTAATTCCAGCTTCAATACCGCCTGCATTATTTGTTTTTCTGAAATATGCTCCGTCTTTATAAAATATTTCGTCATGGGTCTGAGAGCCTAAAGTCGAAGCAGAGTCTTTACCGAGACCGATTTCTACGGACTTAACCGCTTGAATACTCATTATTGCCTGTGCAAGTTTTCCGTCAATTTTTCTATCCCAATGAACATGTGAGCCTAATCCTACCGGAACACCTTTAACTACAACTCTAAATGTTCCCCCGAGTGTATCTCCGGCTTCTTTTGCTTTATCTATTTCAAATTTCATAAGCTCGCATGCTTTTGTATCCGCGGTTCTTAATTCCGAATTTTCTATTATTTCTTTTAATATAAAGGGATTTTGAATAAATTCAGCACTTACGGAACCTATTTGTGTTACATACGATAAAATTTCTATATTAAATTCTTTCAACACGGATTTTGCAACGGCACCTGCGGCAACTCTGGCAGCTGTTTCTCTGGCACTTGAGCGCTCTAATATATTCCTTATATCTTCTGTATCATACTTTAAAGCACCGGATAAATCGGCATGACCGGGACGAACTTTTGTTATTCGTTTTGAGTTTATTATTTCTTTATTTGCATCATTAAGTTCAATTTCATCCGAGTTCATGGCAACTTGCCAATTCTGCCAGTCCTTATTTTCAATCCGCAGACAAATCGGACTGCCGATTGATATACCATGTCTGACACCTGACAATATTTCTGCATTATCGGCTTCAATTTTCATTCTGCTGCCGCGTCCGTATCCGCACTGACGTCTTGACAATTCATTATCGATGAATGTCTTATTTATTTTTATACCGGAAGGGACTCCTTCTATAATTGCCGTTAAGCACTTTCCGTGCGATTCTCCTGATGTTAAAAATCTGAATATCATATCATTTCTTTGCTTTACTTACGCAAATATTATAACAGAATTATTTTTTTATACATGCCCGTAACATAAAAAAACTGTTACGTTTTTAGCAAAAGGACCGCAAATACTGATTTTAAAGAGCATGACATTGTCAATAGACAAAAGTGAAGTAATATTGCAAAAATTCAATATTAACTAATGTAAAAATTAGTTTAAACAATAATTCCGAGAGGCATGGTCAATTGTAAAAAATCATTAAAAAATATTTTCTTGTACCAAATGTTTATAAGTTTTAGTATTTAAGAACAGAGAATAAAGCATACGGAAGGAGTGGTGGCTGAGCTTTCTCAACGAGGAGAGTATAGAAACGGGATTAGATAAAAAAAGGTTAGACAAAAAAAGATATAATTAATCGTGGTGAGATTGGGGATTTAGTTAAAAGTTCTGTTTACAGAACTTTTTCTGTTAATATAGTTAATATATAATATTGTCCGAGGAAATTTCGCGATAAGGAAAGTGAGATAGTTTATATGAGAAGAGCAATAGTAATTGTAATAGATTCAATGGGTTGCGGAGCTATGCCCGATTGCAAAGAATATAATGATGTACCCGAATGTAATACACTTTGTAATGTTGCGAAATATTCTGGCGGATTAACTTGTCCGAACCTTTATAAAATGGGGTTGGGGAATTTAGGTGATGTATCAGGAATTGCTAAAAATCCGAATGCAATAGCACAATACGGTATTATGCAAGAAAAATCAAAAGGTAAAGACACAACAACAGGTCATTGGGAAATGATGGGAATAATTTTGGATAAACCTTTTAAAGTTTATCCTGACGGTTTTCCCAAAGAAATAATCAATGAATTTATAGAAAAAACGGGTTGTAAGGGAATACTGGCGAATTATCCCGCTTCAGGCACCAAAGTTATTGAAGATTTTCATACTGAACATTCAAGAACGAAATATCCGATAATATATACGAGTGCGGACAGTGTTTTTCAAATAGCAGCGGATATTGATGTTATTCCTCTTGATACGATTTATAAGTATTGCGAAACGGCGAGAAGCATATTAACAGACGAATATAATGTTTCAAGAGTCATAGCACGTCCTTATCGGATGGAAAACGGTAAACCGGTAAGAATAGGGAAGTTCAGAAGAGATTATTCCGTTGAGCCATGTAAAGATTCTGCTTTGGATATTATTCTTAACAACAACGGATGTGTATTGGGTATAGGAAAAATTGAAGATATTTTTGTCGGCAAAGGTATATCACATGCCATTCATACAGGTTCCAATACAGAAGGACTTGAACTTACACTAAAAGCAGTGAAAAACGAACTTAATCTTAATGAACTGAAAACAAAGAGATATAACATAACAAATTTTGATAAACAGTTTATATTTACAAATCTTGTAGATACAGACATGCTCTACGGACACAGAAACGATTACAAAGGATACGCAAAGGCTATAGAGGAAATTGACAGTTATATTCCTAAGATTACGGACGAAATGACAGATGAAGATATATTGATAATTACGGCAGATCACGGCTGTGATCCGACCGTCGCAGGCACTGACCATACAAGAGAACAAGTTCCGATAATTGTTTATTCGAAAAATATTAAGCCGAAACGCCTTGATGATATAAATTCTTTTGATTTCATATCCGAAACAATACTCAACTGGCTTAATATATAATAACTTGACTTTGATTTCTCATTATAATTAAATATACAAAAAGGACAAAATTTATATATGGATATTGTTCAAGAAATAAAACGATTAAAAAAAGAGAAGAATGCAATTATATTAACGCACTGTTATCAGAAATGCGAAATAGATGAAGTATCCGATTATGTGGGCGATTCATTATATTTGAGCAGGATGGCGGCAAAAACGAATGCGGATATCATAGTTTTTGCGGGTGTTTATTTTATGGCACAAAGCGCAAAAATACTCTCACCCCACAAAAAAGTTTTATTACCGAACATGAATTCCGGATGTCTTATGGCAGACATGATTGATGTGGAAAATCTAAGAAAATTTAAATCTTTACACCCGAATATTCCCGTTGTCTGCTATATTAATTCAACGGCTGAAGTAAAAGCGGAATCGGATATTTGCGTTACCAGTTCAAATGCAATAAGCGTTATTAAAAGTCTTAATAAAGATAAGGTGCTTTTCGTTCCCGATACTTACTTGGGCAAATGGGTAGAACGTAATTTACCCAATGTTGAAGTGATTACATATAACGGATATTGTCCTACACATCTGCGTATTACCGTAGAAGATATGATTAAATCGCGCGAAAAATATCCCGATGCGCTTATATTAGCACATCCCGAGTGTCATTGTAAGGTTTGCGAATTGGCGGATTTCGTAGGTTCGACAAAGCAAATAATGGAGTTTGCTAATAATTCCGACTGCAAACATTTCGTTATTGCCACCGAAGAAGGTGTGGTACAAAGACTTAACAGAGACAGTGTACTTTATAATACGGGAAAAACATTTACGCTTATTAATGATTCCGTTATTTGCCCAAATATGAAAGAAAATTCACTTGAGGATATATATAATGTTCTTTTAACCGAACGTAACGAAATAAATATTAATGAATCCGTAAGAATTAAGGCAAAAGAGTGTATTGAAAAAATGTTGACGGTTAACATATAATTTACTTTTTGTTCAAATTTAAAATTTTAATGCTATAATTATTTTGGATATTTAGAAATACACATTAGTAAAAGGAGAAAATAATGAAAGTTACAGTTAATGATTCTTGTATTGCATGCGGAGCTTGCGAATCTGTATGTGATTCGGTTTTTTCAGTAGATGATAAAGCAAAAGTTAATCAAGGTGCTATAGCAGGTAATGAAGATTGCGTTAAAGAAGCTGCTGATTGCTGCCCGGTTAACGCTATTGAAGTTCAATAGTTTATATTGTTTCAAATAAAAAAAGATGTCCTTATTCATTTACGGGCATCTTTTTTTATTTATTTGACATATTAGATTTTAATTGATGTGATTCTATTAATACCATTAAGACCGAAATATCCGCCGGTTTGACACCTCCTATTCTTGATGCCTGACCGAGCGTTACGGGTCTTATTTTTGAAAGTTTATCACGGGTTTCTATTGATATATGTTTAATTTCTGAATAGTCAATATCTTTAGGAATTCTGATTTTTTCAAGTTTGTCCGACATATTAACCTGTTCAATCTGGCGTTTAATATATCCTTCATATTTTATTTTAATTTCAACCTGCTCATATACTTCACGAGGTAAATTCAAATCAGCCGTTTTATCATCAGCCTCCATTAAGACGTCATATGTAATATTAGGACGTTTTAACAATTCTGAAAGTTTCATACCTCTGTCAATATATTCGCCGCAGCGAGAAAGCACTGAGTTAACTTTGTCTGAAGGGGATATTTTATCCTGAAACAAACGTTTAATTTCATTTTCTACGGCACATTGTTTATCTAAGAACCTGTTATACCTTGTTTCATCAATCAAGCCGGCATCAAATCCGATTTTAGTGAGTCTTTCATCGGCGTTATCCTGTCTTAAGAGCAATCTGAATTCCGAACGGGAAGTTAACATTCTGTATGGTTCATTTATATCCTTTGTAACCAAATCGTCGACTAAAGTACCGAGATAAGATGATTCACGCGGCAAAGTAATCAAATCTTTATTTTGAAGATATTTTACTGCATTTATGCCTGCCAACAGTCCTTGTGCAGCGGCTTCTTCATATCCTGACGTTCCGTTTATCTGGCCTGCACAGAACAAACCTTTCACTTGTTTTGTCATTAAAGAATGTTCCAGTTGAATAGCAGGCATATAATCATATTCAACGGCATAAGCAGGCTTCATAACATGTACATTTTCAAGACCGGGTAATGTTTTTAACATTTCTATCTGTACTTGCGCAGGCAAACTTGTTGAAAATCCTCCGACATACATTTCATACGTATTTTTTCCTTCAGGTTCTATAAATATATGATGAGAAGGATTATGCGCAAATCTTATAACTTTGTCTTCTATTGAAGGACAATATCTCGGGCCTATTCCGTGAATTAATCCCGAATACATCGGGGATTTATCAAGGTTATTCCTTATTATTTCATGTGTTTTGTCGGTAGTTCTGGTTAACCAGCAGGGATATTGTTTTCTGACAGGTCGATTTGGCAGGAAGGAGAAGAATGAAGGGTTTTCATCACCCGGTTGTATTGTCATCTTATCAAAATTTATGGTTCTTGCATCCACTCTCGCCGGAGTGCCGGTTTTTAACCTTCCGATGGTAAATCCCAAACGTTTTAACGACGGAGATAAACCTTTGGCACTCGCTTCGCCCAATCTTCCAAACTCTAAATATTGCAATCCGACCCATATTCTTGCTTCCAGTGATGTACCTGTCGTTAAAATTACGCAAGGTGCATAATATTCCTGTCCGAATTCATCCTTTAAGCCTTTTACTTCATTGTTTTCAACAATAAGTTCCGACATCGTACATTGTTTCAGAGAAAGATTATCTTCACTTTCAAGAAGCGCTCTCATATATTTCATATATTCTTTTTTGTCAGATTGAGCACGCAAAGCTCTAACGGCAGGACCTTTTGAAGAATTAAGCATTTTAAGCTGCATATATGTTGCATCGGCTGCAATACCCATTACACCTCCGAGCGCATCTATTTCTCTTACCAAGCAAGATTTCGCCGGTCCGCCTATTGCCGGATTACAAGGCATTAACGCTATATTATCCAAATTTAATGATGCAAGCAAAGTTTTTACACCTGATTTTGCACAAGCCAATGCCGCTTCACATCCTGCGTGTCCCGCTCCTACTACTATTACTTCATACTTAAACATATTTAAATTATATTCTAAAAATATTTTTTTTCTATTGTAAATAATTTGACTTATTAGCTTAATATATTTTCAAATATCATGACAAAATTTTTTTAAAGTTTTATTATAATATTACAATTATTTTATATCGGAGACGGGGCAATTAATACTACATTAGTTAATAAATATAATAAATTATATATAGAAAGTACCAGCTTAAGCTCACTTTCTTGTGATGACGATAAATTCAGTTCGTTGAGTATGTCTGCTATGCTGGCAAGAGGCGAAGTACCGGATTCTCACAGACGTGTTGCGGACAATTATATGGTAATTAAGAAAATCTACGGCACGCCCGTTGTTCAGCCGCGTATAAATACTGCAGAAAAAGCTTTGCTCGCAAAATATGATTTTAATTTGTTGGAATTTTCAACAATTAAGCAAATCAATGAAGAATTGTCTTTCCTTAAAAAATGGTCATTATCGCTTGATAAGAACCTCCGTAAAGATTCGGATGAAATAATACAAATAAGAGCTAAAGAACTTAAATTCCTTGTGGCATCAAGATATGTAAGCCTTACAAGTGAAATTTATTCTGGATATAAAGCAATCGAAAGATATTTTGAAGAAATTTCAAAATACTAATTTTTAAAGCATATTTACTTTTAACTCTTTAGCAATATTTTCGGCTATATTTAAGGCTTGAAGCCTTACGGATTTATTATCGAAAAAATCATCTCTTGCAATTAAGTCTTTAACGGCCTTTCTTGCGTAACTGCCAAGCGCAATACCGTTATATTTAATATTGCACATCTTAGCTAAAAGAGGAGTCTTTATATTTGTTCCGCCCGATAATATGACGTACAAAGATATATTCTTACTCTCAAGCATTTGCGCAAAGGCAACCGTTTGCAAGGTTGTGCCGTATTCATTATCGCAACCGCTCATCGGATTTCCGTCCGCCTGAAATATTAATGTTTCATCTCCTGACTTTACTATATTAATTAATTCCGTTATTTTTTCATCGCAGTGTTTTGACCTGTCCAGACATATTCCGACAGGACCTGTATATATTGATTTTACCTTGTTTATATTTTCCGATATAACATTTAAATCAGAAACCGAACAATGAAATTCAACCAAATCAATACCTTCTGAAATTAACGGCAGGAGCATTGAATATGGTGTTTTATATTTACTTTCCGTCAGGATTGCACCATTAGTGCATATTTTTACACATCTTGAACAGCCGATACACTTCTTTTCATCAATGAGTATTTTATTATCCTCAGTAAATATTGCGTTTTGAATACATTCCGGTATACACTTTTTGCAAAAATTGCATTTTTGTTTGTTAATCACGGCTTTTTTAAAATGAATATCATCATGAACGCCAATACTGACACATATTGCCGTTTCGTCCGTTTTATTCGCACGAGCAATACCACGTTTAACAGCATCCAATACATCTTTTTTTGAGGATATATCAATAATATTAAAACCCGCAGAAGAGTATATATATGCTAATCTTTCAATTTCTTTTGAATTTTCGTTACCCGCTCCGCAAATAAATTTTAAACATTTACTTTCTAAAATTTTGTTTATCTTTTCCATTCCATTATTATATAATAAATGAAAAGACTTTGAAGGAATTTTTTATGAACACAGTTAATATTTCCGATTGTTTATTTATTTTAATTGATTTTCAAGAAAAACTTGTTAAAATGATTGGAAATGAAAATATAACATCGAACGCAATAAAACTTGCTCAAACATCAAGCATATTAAAAATCCCCGTAATAATTTCAGAGCAATACCCTCAAGGCTTGGGACAAACAATAGGCGATATAAAGCAAACGGCTGTTGATGCGTATTATATTGAAAAAACAAATTTCAGTTTACTTAAAGAATTAAACTTTAAAGAAAAACTCAGAGAATATAATAAGAACCAAATTGTTATATCAGGTATTGAAACTCATATATGTGTACTTCAAACAGCTTTTGATTTGTTAAATGAAGGCTATAAGGTCTTTGTTGTGCAGGATGCATGCGGTTCTAGGACATTATTTAATAAAAACGCCGCATTAGAAAGAATGATATCGGCAAGAATACAAGTTATAACTACTGAAATGCTCATTTTTGAACTTTTGCAAAATTCAAAACATCCGAATTTTAAACAAATACAGAATTTAATTAAATAGTTTAATTACGGGAAGCTTTGTCTTCAAGCATATTTTGAATTCTTTCATATAATTCAAAGTTGGTATTCAGTTGTTTAGCACGTTTTTTTGCATAATCAATAAGTTTAAAAATATGTTCGGGGATATTATTTTTATTTTCAAGATACCAGTTTTCTTCAATATCAAGAACAGTTGTATAAAGTCCTGCTTTATAATTTTCCTGCATCCATTGTTCTATTTCTTCAACAGTGTCATTAATACCGGGTATAATAATAAACTTTGCGCCGACTAAATATCTTCCTAAAAATGTTGTTTGCAGTGCATATTTTCTTATCGTATCACGAACTTTGTCATAACAGGAAATCTGTTTTATTTTTTCAAAAGTTTCTTTCGTACCGGAATCAACGGAAACAACGACATATCCTCTTATTTCATTTATGGCACGCGCCAATGCGGGACTGTAAATTATGCCGGAAGTATGAGCTCTCAGGTTCCAGAAATAATTGTCAAGAAAGAAATTAACCAAATCTTCAAACTCATCCAGAAGAGTAGGTTCACCGCCGCCAAACAATATCTGTCCGCCTGGTCTTAATATCCCTTTTTCATACATTTCCTTTACTATCGGTAATGTACTATATGTTTTATCACCTTTAAAATCATCGGGATGCTGTGTCGCATAGCAATACACGCATTTTGAATTACAATGTGTCCAATGGCTTAGATACAGATTGTTTATATACTTTTCATTTTCCCATTTCTTTTCTTTCAAAAAAGGACAACCTATACAATTTTTGTTTATTTTACCCTTTTTATGGAATTTTCGGAACATGTCTTTTACTTTAAATATTCTGTCCCAATTAATTTTTTGACCGACATAATTATTTCTGACTAAAGTATGTCCGTTACCTTCGTGCGGACAATAACAACACATGGCAATTTTATAACGAAAAAATACCAGACCATGTTCTATCCAATCACAGCTGTAATAGTGACCTTCTTTTTTACTGACATATTTTTCGTCATATATAAACATTAATTTTCCCTTTTTAATATTTTATTATATATAAAAGCTGTCTTTGGAGTAAATTCTATATTAAAATTATTTATTTCCGATAATTTTTTTATAAAAAGTAACAAATCCTTTAAATAATCAGGAACTGTATTAATTATTCTGTTATACCAGTTTAAATCAATATCAACCGAAAGTTTTCTGACCCCCATACCTTTTAAAAGCAGAAACCAGTTTAATACCTCTTGTTTATTGTCGTTGAGACCTTCAGCAAGAGTGTATATAATATTTATTGAGGGCTTTTTATATGTATCGTAAACAAGATATCTTTTTATATTTTCCATAGTAATATCAAACTTGTTAATACCTTTAACTCTTTCATATATATAAGAATTTGAAGAATCAAGTGCTATATTCAGATTTAATATTTTTTTATCCAATGCTTCGGCAATTGAATAACAATACCTCTGTGCAGATGTATATATCTCAATATTTTTCATTTCATAATTTATAAAGAAATACAAAATTTTATCAAATTCGGGGTGTAAAGCGGCATCTCCGCATTCAAAAATAACTTTGGTATCTTTCGTTAAAAGATTACCGTCAATAAGTTTTTCTATTACCGGAAACACGTCGTAATGCTCAATTTCGGATATATCATCAGACTTACTTCTGCTGCAGTATGTACAATTTAAGAAACAGCATTTCCAATGTGAAAAAATAATATTTTTTATTATATTATCGTTTGTTAAAGTTTTTTCGGCACAGTTACAACAATCCTTGCATGATTTAAAGTCATAATTTTTCATTATATCTGATTTTTTTGTTACAAGTATGTCTTTTAACTCGTTAACATCAAAATTTATACCGTTGAAATTTCTTTTTATAACAAATTTTTCATCAATAGAACTATCATCCTTATTGCATATTTTAATTAAACCGTTTTGAGAAAATATCAAACTGTTATTAAAATATTTACAAAACATACAATTCGAGTCTGTTTTATGAAAGAAATTTTTAAAATTGTCAAACAAATTAAAATACATAACAGTACACTTTGCTTATATTTATCAGGAATGAATTTTTAATCTGTTAGCTCTGTCCATTTTCAAATTGGAAGCGCGTTCATAAAGTTCACAAGTTTTAATATTATAAAGTTTGTAACATTCGACAACGAAATCGTAAATAACATAAATAAACTGAGGAATATTATCTCTGTGTTCTTTAAACCAATTGTCTTCTATATCAAAAGCGATATCGGTAATTCCCGCTTCATAAGTTTTTTTCAGCCATGTTTTCACTTCGGTAAGATTATCATTAACTCCGGGAATAAGCACATATTTTGTACGTATTAAACCGTTTTTAGTTTTGGCATACTTGGCAAGGTTTTTCCAAACATTGTCATAACAGGGAACTTGTTTTATTTTTTCATAAATATCCTTAGTCCCCGAATCAACAGAGGTAATTAAAGTAATTTTACCGAGTTTTAAACCTTTTTCTATAGCGGAAGAAAATTTAATACCGTCAGAATGAATTCTTATATTATAGACATCATAATCAAGGAGCAAATGAACTAATTCTTCAAATTCTTTTAAAATGGTGGGTTCACCGCCGCCGAAAGTAATTGTTGAGTTTTTGGATAAAATACCTTTATCAATCATATCTTTAATAACGGGGTAAATATCATAAGTTTTATTAGTATTAAAGAATTTTTTATCTTTTTCAGTATAACAATATATACAATTGCAATTACAGTGAGTGAAATGTCCGATTAATACTTCATCGAAATAATTATCGGAGCTCCAGTCATTTTCTTTAAGGTAATAGCAGCCCGTACATTTTTCAGGGATTACACCGTTAATAATGCTATCACGCATTTCCGCACGTTTTTTAAAAATCATATCCCAATCAATAGGTTCACCTTTATAGTTTTCTATTTGAGTTATGTTTCCGCCGCCGGGGTGCGAGCTAATACAGCATATTTGCACCGAGTTAGAAAAAAATGTTATTCCGTGTTCCAGATGTATACAACTTTTATATCTCAAGACAAATCCTTATTTTTATGATATTTAACAGAAATATTATATCATTAAAAGGAAAATATAAACAAAAAGTTAGCATTTCTTTGCATTCTTGACTACAAAGCACTTAAATGATAGTTTATAAATATAATTCGGATTAGGTAAAATAGGCATGAAATATTTAAGCTGCAGATATATTGAACACGGAATGGATTTTGAACACACAAGGCTGGAAACTTGTTGTTTTACTTGTCATAGCGGCGGCGGAAGAATTACGTTAAAAAACGAATATAAAGGTGAGCCTATTGATTGGGAAGCGCTTTTTAATAAGAAAAGAAAATACAGGGAAAATCACCGTAAAGGTAATATATCACCCAATTGCGTAGGGTGTGTATTTTTGGAAGAAAAAGAATGGGATGAAGAAGATTATATAAATTTTCTTCAATTTAATTATTGGGTATTATGTAACAGCAAATGCAGTTATTGTTATGAGGTTCAAAACAAAAAGATATTTGAGAAAATAAAGCCGTATAATTCAGTACCTATAATAAAAGACATGATAGAGAAAAAAATATTAAGGCCCGGAGGAGAGGTATCCTTTGGGGGCGGGGAGCCTACTATTGCGCCTGAATTTGAAGAGTTGATAAAATTATTAACCGCAAACGGGTTTAAAAATATGAGAATACACTCTTCGGGTATAAAATTTTCACCTGCCATAGAAGATGCCATAAGAAAAGGTGTTTTAAATGTTGTAATATCCATTGATGCAGGGTGTGAAAAGACGTATAAAAAAATTAAAAGAGTAAATGCCTATAAAAAAGTCCTTGAGAATATGAAAAGATACGCGGAAGCCAACATGGATTATTGCGGATTAATGACTTCGAAGTATATAATAATACCGAATGTTAACGATAACAGAAAAGAAATAGATATGTGGATAGATTCCGTTTTACAATCAGGAGGTAATTGGCTTGCATTGGATATTGAAGATGTTTGGTATAAAACTAATCGTTCGACCATATCTTCATATTATTTACATTTAGTGGAATATGTAATAAACAGAGCAGAAGCTTTGAATATGAAAATAGAATTATACGACAGAGCGCGCGGATTAAAAGAAGGTAAAAACCAATTATAAATATGTAAATTTTTTGTTTTTACATATATAAAATTTAGCAATTTTTGAGCATCTGTACTTTTTATATAAGAGAAGGTATAAATATTATTATGCTGAATATTAAAAGTATAAGTAATACTGAAAAAGTATTAATAAACGGAAACAAGAAGAAAAGTGTCAGTAAAAAAGCGAACACTCAATATTTCAGCATGCCTGCGGAATATAAGAAAGTAACAGCGGAGAATTTAAAAGGATATATACCTTCATTCGGCGTAAATAAAAACGAGAAAATACCTTCAATATCAAAGCAATACAAAATAATAGAATCGCAATTAGACAATATTACAAAGAAAAAGTTAAAAAGTCTTGAAGCAAGAGGAATATTAAGCAATAATGACTCAAATGACGGTTCAACGGTGCTTGAAAATTTATATAAAATAGCTACGGAACCGAGAATAAAAGGGTTATCAAACAATCAAATAATAACGGAAGTGATAAATTCGTTATATAATCCGTTTTCAATAACGCAGAAATTCGGAGATATTTCTGAAAATACGGCAAAAGAGATATCAAAAGAAACGGGTATTACGTTGCCGAAATCTGCTGAAAGAGTAGTTTCTTCGTGCTGTGTAGTAGCCAGTATGGAGTTTAATCTTGCACATAAAAAACCCGCAGAATTTACAAGATTTGCAAACGGTTTAAGCGGCAGTGAATATTCGGTTGATAAAAAAGTAAAAATGTCTGATATAGACCAATATTATATGAGCAGTTTATGCAGATTAAAAGATTTTAACACCGAATATAAAATAGATAAGGATTGGGAAAATATAACAGTAAAAATTAAGCCGGACAGGAATGCGATAGTAAGAGCGAGGGTTCAAGCATCAAACAGAGATCCCGGAGAGCGTTCCAGTGTTGATGTCTTAATTCAATCCGCATTATTAAATTTAGGTTCTCAGAACACCTATAATGCATTAACGGATGAAAGACAAACAGGCAAATACAATAATGATAAAAACGGTTTGACCGATGTTGAAAAAAACTTTGTTGAAAATATTGTTTTAGGTGTACCTAAAATATCAGTTGTGTACCAGCAGTTGGATGAAAACGGATATTTGACAGGGTATAACGGAACACATGAAGAAACGAAACAACACATATTAAAATCTTTAGAACAAGGTCAAAATGTCATAATCGGCTATACTCATATTGACGATAAGGGGCAAATTGACGGCGGTCATGAAATTACAATTATTGACTACAAGCAAGATAATTCAGGTAAAGGTTATTTCATCTGTAATGATACTGATGATGAACTTGATACGCCGATACAAATAGAAGAGGATAAATTAATTCCTTTAATTCATCATGCGGGAATATCAAAAAGTGCATTAAGCAAAGATGATGTAATAGTTGAACCTTGGAGAGAAATTGTGCTTGCTTTCCAAGAGATGTTAAAAGCAGAAAAGAATGCTTAAATAATTTTTTTTGAACCGTTTTTTGTTTTTTAGGTTCTTGTTTGCTAAATTTTTGAGTGGCAAATTTACGTTTGAAATATAAAAAGTGAGCAGCTTTACTTTTGAGATAATAAGTAAAGCTGCAACACTGTATTTTTATTATATTTAACTATGCGTTATAATTTATACCCTTCTTTTTATTGTTAGAAGCTGCGATTTTATTAATTAAGAATGATGTTAACCTGCCGACAGCGGATTTTGGTTCTTGGACATTAACGCTGTTTGTTATAAGTTCAGGTTTATCTTCATCTTCAATAGGTTCGTCTACTTCCGGATCACAAGTAGGATCACTTGTTACATCGCCTGTTGTATCAGAGGAGGAGTCTTGTGAAGCATCACCTGTAGGTTCACTTGAATCATCGGGATCTATCAATGTAGGTTTGTCTTCACCTTGAGTAGGTTCATCTTCTTCAGGGTTGCAAGTAGGATCACTTGATTCATCTCCTGTAGGTTCACCTGTAACGTCACCTGTAGGCTCACCGGTTACATCTCCTGTAGGTTCATCAGGATCTATCAATGTAGGTTTGTCTTCGCCTTGAGTAGGTTCATCTTCCTCAGGATCACAAGTAGGATCACCGGTTACATCACCTGTAGAAGTTGTCGGTTCTGAACCTGTAGGTGTTGTAGGTTCGCTGTCTGTAGGTGCTGTAGGCTCTGAAGAACCTGAAGGTGTTGTAGGTTCTGTATCTGTAGGTGTTGTAGGTTGAGTATCCGTCGGATTATCAGGTTCCAAATCAGAAGGTTGAACAGGAGTTACATCACTTCCTGAGGGGTTTGGATCTAATGAAGGATCTGTTGTAGGTTCTGTGTCTCCCGTCGGAACTGTAGGTTCAGTATCTGTCGGAACTGTGGGTTCTGTATCCGTCGGTGTTGTGGGTTCTGTATCCGATGGTGTTGTAGGTTCCGTATCCGTCGGTGTTGTAGGTTCCGTATCCGTCGGTGTTGTAGGTTCCGTATCTGTCGGATCTGTAGGTTCCAAATCAGAAGGTTGAACAGGATCTACATCACTTCCTGACGGGTTTGGCTCTAATGTAGGATCCGTTGTGGGTTCTGTATCCGTCGGTGTTGTAGGTTCAGTATCTGTCGGAACTGTAGGCTCTGTATCTGTCGGAACTGTGGGTTCCGTATCTGTCGGAACTGTGGGTTCCGTATCTGTCGGAACTGTGGGTTCCGTATCTGTCGGAACTGTGGGTTCCGTATC